>NZ_VPDK01000016.1:0-66911 GCF_013417725.1 Acinetobacter sp. YH12233 | reverse complement strand
ATAATTCAAGTGAATTTGTTTGAAAGAAGAACTTTAAAAGCTTTATTTTCACCCGATAAAATACCCATAAAACAAGAGGAAGCTCATTTGAGCTTCCTCTTGTGAAAAATTGTGGGACAGCAATGACCCGAAGGTGCTTTTTTTATTTGCTTAAATTACTGATACCAGCCGAAGAGCTTAAATACATAAGGCACATAAGCAATGATCAGCATCGCTGGCAGTAACACAATCATCGGTAAAATCCAGCGCTCATAACGGTAATAAAAGGACTTATGTCGAACTTCTGCATCCGCCTCGGCCACCTCAGCATCACCAATGGATTGCCTTGCCAACAGATGGTTCAGAGCAACTGGTGGTGTCACATAACCCAACTCGAAACCAATCAAGGTAATCATCCAGAAATGTACCGGATGAATTCCATACTGATAGGCGACTGGTGCAACCGTTGCTGAAATCAGGATCACTGCGCCGAATGGGTCCATAATCATGCCAACGAACACCATCAGGCCAACAATCATGGAAATCACCAGAATGGTACTGCTAATATCTGTCGGGAACGCTTCCATAATTTCCATACGTTCCAGCAGGCCGCCCACACTGACAGATAGTGCCATCAGAATCACCAGCGCACCAATGTGTCCAACCGTTTCACTGGTCGAAATGTGTAATGATTTCCAGAAGCCGACATGACGTAAACTTTCAACCGCAGTCGAACGTTTTACACCATGATCTACAGCCAGCTCACCGCCCTGCTGCTCAACATGGTCTGCTTCACGATATTCAGCATTAATGGCTGTACCTGCAGTCGCCATTGCAGGCGTATTTCCTGAACCTAAGGTTGTGGTTAAGGTTTCATCCCAATGCCCTACTGGTGGTAATGGTGCAGGCTCATGACGTAACTTATCAAATAGCACGATCATCAACAGAATGACTGGCATCATGACAGGTGCAGTAAATTCATTCAGATCTGTAGATAAAGCATATTTGTAGAACAGCCAGATCAGGATGAAAATCACAATATAAGGAATCACATTTACAAAGGCACGTGCAGACTGTGGTGAAGCCAGACCAGGTGCAGCAATACGGAACTTGCTTTCAGCAAAGAATAGCGAAATGATCAGGAACAATGTTGAACTGAGCAGGAAGACATAGACACCGTAGTGATACAGCATATCTGTCGTCACTTCCTTGTTCAGTGAAGCAACCACAACAATCAGTAGACATGGACGAAGCACCACACCGAGTGAACCGGACATCGCTGTTGCTGCCAAGGCAAACTGACGGCGACCACCGGCATTCCAGACTTCCTTATAAATGATCGCACCTGCAGCAATCACGAAAATCCCAGATGCACCGGTATAAGCGGTTGGTAGTGCAGCTGCCAGCAGGATTAACCAGGTCAAGGTTTCTGGTGCCAGATTCCATGGACGCAGGATATTCAGGAACATGTCTACGACACGGGTTTGTTTCAGCAACATACCGGCCCAGATAAATAAGGCCAGATTTAGGAAGATACTCGAAAATTCAACCAACTGCCCCAGATAGATGCCCTGACCCATCGGGTAATCCATCAAGAAGACAAAGTTAAATCCGGTACTGATGGCCATATAGGCATACAGTGGCACGCTTAAGAAAGCCAGCCCGAAACTGCCCCCTTCTCGGGTCGCCTGAGGTGGCTTAATGACTTGATACAAACTGATCAGGGTCAATGTCCCAAAGAGAATCATCCATAGCCAGTAGACATACTTCATGTCTCCCATTGGCACCCCGGAATTCAGCACCGACATATATTGGCTATAGGAAGAATAGACCAGGAAACTGTTCGCGATCAGCATCGCCACAGAATAGACTTTAAAGTCGATACGAGTGGCTGGACTACGTAGACCAATATGATGGGTTTTCAATGTCGCGCTGATTGCAGCAAATACCACCATAATGATGAGCAGCAAGGCACGGTTTTCAGTCCCGAACTTGAAAATGCCAAAGAATGAAGTTTCAAAACTGCGATAGGCACGAATACTTGGATGCGCTTCAATATGCGTTATCGCCTTGTCATAGAACTGGTAAGACTCTTCACAAACCTGTTGTGCCTGCATCACTGCAGCACGCACATCCGCTTCAGAACGTACACCGAAGAAATCGGCATATTCATCGGCGGCATCTGCTTTCATCTGCTCCTGAACTTTTTGATCGACATTAATATTACGATCACATTGTGGTGCTTTCGGTTCAGCACGCAAAAACGAATATTGCATGCCTGTCGCCGGATCACCATACAGACGCTCGCCCATACGCAGTAACTGACCATGAATCATTTCCCCGGTTCCAATCACTAAGGTCAGTAAGAGCAAGATGAGCACGACAAAGGTCGAGATCCACTCTGTCCAGATATAACGTAACAGACCTAATCCTGATCTGTTTTGATTATCGTTGTGCATGTATTTTCCTATTCTTGTTTTCGCGCCTTACATTCTTTTAAGCGCTGGTCTTCCTGTCTGCCCCGAAAATTCCTTTACAAGGGTCAGTATCATTATTTTCTGTTTTGACTCTGCATGAAAATCAGCAGAATAAAAATGACAATTTATCTTTTCTTTTTGTCTTTTCTGCCAACAGTTTCAGCTATCCTGGACATAATTGCCCAAGATATAGAGCAATGCGACTACCACTCCCCAGATCACCCCTAATAAATGCGCTTCGACCAGTACCGGACTGCCGATAAGTTGTGCAGTTTCCTGATTTCCAATGGTATTTTCCCAAATCAGTTTGGCAAAGATTAAAAATAATACCATTACGGCAAACCCACGTTCACGCTGATAAAGTAGATGCACGCAGGCGACTGCGACATAGGCCCCATGTAATACCCCGGATAGTCCTGCATATGCTTCAATATTTGGCAGGAAAAAATAAAAACTCAGGCTGATCAACGGCGGCAGAATCAAAAGAATCGAGACGAAATGCCACACAGATGCACGGGGAAAAATGAAAGGTAAACAGATAAAGGCAAGGATATTCAGAAAATAATGGGCCCAGCCGACATGCACCCAGTGCGCAGTCCAGAGCCGCCAGAATTCTCCGAGCAGGCTTTCCTGCCAGTAGATGAAAGCATCGTTAAAGATTTGCAAACTCGCTGAAAGAGAGACAAAAGCCGCCAGAAAAATAATTTTTCGTCGAAGATGTTGATCTTGCATCGGCTCCTTGAACTCCTTTCAGCATATTGAAAATGACCTCTATGAGCATCATTCACTTAATTTTTCATTAAATTATAGGTCAGCGCTAAACAGATCATCCAGTTCTGAAGAATTATCTGTTTCATCCCAGAAGGTCTGCATGCCATCATCTGCACTACGAATACCGGTATTTTCAGTCCAGTAACGGTCAGAAATACCATTCACCATAATGGCAGCCATACTGTCGATCAGCTTGAACTGAGGATTGACTGGCTTTTCATCACTACGTGCCTGATCAAAGGTTCTTAACGCATCACGAATTTTGGCATCATCCCCACTGGCCTGTGCCGCTACAGCATATAAGGCATGTGATAAACGTACACCTTTTTGCTCACCGATTTGTACTGACTGTTTCAGAGTTTGGTAAGGATCAGGTTTTCCATCACCTGCCCCTGGCAATAAAGTCCAGATCACAGCACGGGTTGCATTTGGCGCGCCCCAGAATTTGGTATTATCCAGACAGGTCATGCCACGCTCAACCACAGCCGCAATATCTTTAGGTACTTGTACAGCCCCACCCGAGTTAATGTCATTGGTCATGGCTTGCAAGCCACTCAGCATGCCCAGCAGATAAACTGTCTGTTCAATATCACTGTTCATGCGTGGACAGCCTTCACCCAGCGCTTTTTTATATTTTTTCTCATAACGGGTCTGGAATAACTGATAACCCGTGTACTGACGTTGTGCAGCCAGTGCAGCCCACCGTTTCTGCTCAATCCGCGCATCCTGAGCTTCAGTCACCTGATTGACTTTAGAAGCACGCAGATACCGTAGCTCTGCATCCAGCGCTTTCTGCTCGGCACAAATCCCCGCTGCGGAGTACATCAGTACCGCAACACGAGTCGGATCAGCCCCCATTTCCTTGGTCGACATGATGGCTGGTGTTAAAGAATTCCCGGAATTACACACCATCTCGGCATCATCCATCGCCAGGATTGGTGGAACAATATGCTTTTCAGTGAAGCCCAGCGCCACATTGGCACCGGTTTTAATGACCTGAGAACATCCTGTTAGAACTGTTGTTGTTATTGCAATGGTCGCCATACCTTGGCATATTTTTCGGACGCTCGACATTTTCCTGTCCTCTATAATTGTGATTATGTCCATTATTCTGCTAAACATATCAGAAGCATATAACGAATAAAAGAGTATTTACTCTAATTTAGACCAGACACTTTGCCATTAAATTGCCCAGCTGCAATTGACTGTAGTAGATAAAATCCCAAATTTTGGGCAAAAAAAAGTAGCATTGCGACGGTTCAGCACATGCTACTTATCAACTTGGCAAGTCGAGAAGAAAATAGGTTCTCGAGCTTAATTCTGTTATTTAGGTGAAAATCTGTCCTTCAGCACCGTTCCCAGCCGTCCTATGACCAGGGCCATCACAATCGCAACGATCAAAAACATCCACATTGGAAATTCCATCATGATCTCCTGGGTTCGCTGTTGGTGACTTAAATGTACCTGCTTATAAAAAAAGCAGCTGAAAAATTGTCAGACAATTTATTGTTTTTGCAGAGAAATATAATTTTTTGTCTGACAATTCAAGCGGGGTTAGCGGATAAATCTTTATTTTTAATGAATTTATTTAAAATTTTGGAATGTCATTTGTCGGACAATTAAAGTATTTTTGTCAAAACTTTCAAAGACTTCCATTGTTTAAAAGGCAACTGGTCACACCAGATGAGCAACGGACGTGCTTTTGCATGCTGGAAATACACCACGATATAAGCTTGGTGATCAATCACGTGACTGATCAACACTCGCCGTGTGCCTTGCGCAGCTGCTGTCAGCGACCATTCACGTCCATCCAGATATTCAAACTGCTCAATGTGCGGTGTCTTACGATAAAACAACTGATAGATGACCAATCCGATGACACCACAAACCAGCCAAATCGCCATAGGCAATAACTGATACAGCAGGAACATCAATACAGCAAAAATAAAAAGCTGAAACACCAGCGCACACTTGCTGCGTTTCAGCTTGAAACAACGATTATCCATGAACGTAAAATTTAAGCTTCTTGATAAAATCTTTTAATTCAGGGCGTGGGGGTTCAGACACTTCCATAAACCAGTCCAGCAGGTCTGGATCTTCCTGTGCAACCAGCTCAGCAAACATCTGTTTTTCGAAGGGATCAGCAGTGAGATAATAGTTTTTCACGTAGGGATCAAAATATACATCGATCTCTTTCAAGCCACGACGCGCGCGATAAATCACTTTGCGCTCTTCTAAGGTGATGTCATCAGTCATCGAATTTTCCCAACTCGTTACAAACCTGAGTAGTTTACCTTAAGCCATTGCTGAATTTCGAGGTATTTCATACAAATGACCAAAAGCATCAGCAGATTCTCCAGATTTGAACATTCAGCTCATTGTTCCCTCGTCTGCTCTATCTTAAGTTAAATAAAACATCACAATAAGGAAATTATAAGATGCATTCGAGCGCGATCCGTCCATTGGCCAGCATGCTGCCACGTCAGCTTTTCAATGATGAACATGAAGCCTTTCGGGAGATGGTCCGTAAATTCTATGAAAAGGAAGTGATTCCTCATACAGAAAAATATGAACAGCAACAGCATATCGATCGTGAGCTCTGGAATAAAGCCGGTGAACTTGGCCTTCTCTGTGCCACGATGCCTGAAGCTTATGGCGGTTCAGGGGTGGATCGTTTATACAGTATGATCCTGATCGAGGAACAGGCCTATGCAGGCGACTCTGCGACAGGATTTTCACTGCACTCCGATATCGTGGCCAATTATATTCTGAACTTTGGCAATGAAACACAAAAGCAGCAATGGCTCCCGAAAATGGCTACAGGTGAAGTGGTCACGGCAATTGCGATGACCGAACCTGGAACTGGCTCCGACCTGCAGGCAGTACGCACCAGTGCAGTGTTAGAAGACGATGAATATGTGATTAATGGATCTAAAATCTTCATTACCAATGGCTATCTTTGTGATACGGCAATTGCGGTATGTAAGACGGGTCATAGTGAGAAAGGCTCTGCCAATCTTTCTTTGATTATGGTCGAAGCAGATCGTGCAGGATTTAGTAAAGGTAAACCCTTAAATAAAATCGGCATGAAAGGTCAGGATACCTGTGAACTGTTCTTTGACAATGTCCGTGTGCCTAAAGAAAACCTGCTAGGTCAGGAAGGCATGGGTTTTATGATGCTGATGAAAGAACTGGCTTGGGAGCGGTTAATTGTGGCCATCATATGTCAGGCAGGGGCAGAAGCGGCATTCGCACATACGGTAAAATACACCAAAGAACGTCGAGCCTTTGGCAAACCGATCAGCGCTTTTCAAAATACCCGTTTTAAACTGGCAGAACTGCGTACCGAAATTGAAATCTGCCGAGCTTATCTGGACCGTTGTATGCAACTACAGCTTAATCAGGAATTGGGAATTGATGCCGCTGCAGCTGCCAAATACAAAATTTCTGAACTGTATACCAAAGTGGTTGATGAATGCCTGCAACTGCATGGCGGTTATGGCTATATGCTGGAATATCCGATTGCACGAGCGTATCTGGATAATCGCGCGAACCGCATTTATGCAGGGACCAATGAAATCATGAAGGAACTAATTTCCAGATCCCTCTAATTTGTAAAAAAGGAGTACATCAGGTACTCCTTTTATCTATGCCTCTACTTAAGACACCAATCTTGGCTTGGCTGGCACAGCACTGGATTTCGATTTAAATTTCAATACTCCATCTTCAAAAGATGCAGTTTTCAGCTCTTTACGGTCCGCCAGATAATTATTGGATACTTTCCAAGGCGCATGCTTACCCTGTTTCGGCATTACATCTGCGGCACGGGCAATATAGCCTGAAGTCAGACTTCCCATCACCGTATCTTCCAGCAACTCGGTGGCATCCCCTTCTGGAATCACTTCATCATAACCATGGTGATCCATATAATTGAGAAGACGACAGATATATTCTGCGGCAATGTCCACTTTCAAGGTCCAGGAAGCGTTGATATAACCAATAATCAGCGCCATATTCGGTACATCACTGACCATGACCCCTTGATACAGCATATGCTTCGACGTATCCAAAGGCTTGCCATCCATCGTGGCCTGAATACCACCCAGAATCTGAATATTTAAACCAGTAGCAGACACAATAATATCCGCATCCAGATGTTTACCTGATTTCAGCTGAATCCCAGTTTCAGTAAATTTCTCGATATGATCTGTTTCTACAGATGCATGACCTTCACGCAGGATTTTGAATAAATCCCCATCTGGCACTACACATAGGCGCTGATCCCAAGGTTCATAATTTGGGGTAAAGTGTTTCATATCCACTTTTCCTTTCAGCTGGAACTGTACAGATTTTAATAATAATGTTTTCAGTAGTTTTGGCTGTTTTTGTGCGAGTGCATAGATACCACGCTGCACGCCGATATTACGCGCACGGGTCAGCTTATAGGCCACATCTTCAGGCAATAATTTACGCATTTTTGAGTAAATCATATCGATCGAAGGCACTGACGCGATATAGGTTGGAGAGCGCTGTAACATGGTCACATGCCCTGCACCGCCTTTAACCATGGCAGGAACCAATGTAATCGCTGTTGCACCACTGCCAATAATGACTACTTTTTTTCCGCTATAGTCCAGATTTTCAGGCCAATGCTGCGGGTGAATGAATGTACCTTTGAATGCTTCCTGATTCGGGAATTCCGGCTGGAAGCCTTGATCATAATTGTAGTAACCGGTACAGCCAAGAACAAAGTTAGCGATCCAGGTCTGCTTTTTGCCCTGAGCATTTTCAACTACGACTGACCATTTACGTGTCGCTGAATCATAATTGGCACTAACGACGCGATGTTGAAAATGAATTTTTGAGCTCAAGTTAAATTCCTGAACCACTTCTGCAAGATAATTTTTAATTGCCGAGCCGGAAGCCAATACACTTTCTTTTTTCCACGGCTTGAAGTTGAAACCAAAAGTCGACATATCCGAATCTGAACGGATACCCGGATATTTAAACAGGTCCCACGTACCGCCAAAGCTTTCACGACGTTCAATAATTTCGAATGAGCGTTGAGGACTATGTTTAGAAAGATGGGCTGCCAGACCAATTCCAGAGATCCCCGCGCCTATAATTAAAATATCAACTTGCTTTTCCATATTCTTCTTTTTCCTGAGCATTGTCATATATTTTTATTAAAGCACAAAATTGACAATACACAATGTCAAGTTTAAATAAAAGTGATTATTTTTTTATCTTTTAAGAACAAATTTCTAAACAGCCTGATAATGGGTAAATGCTAGGCATTAAAAAAGGCCGGTTTATTCAACCGACCTTTTCGAACAACGTTTGCTGCTCTACACGAAATTAGTTAACTTCGCGATCTACTAGCTCAACGTAAGCCATCGGTGCAGCATCACCTGCACGGAAGCCCGCTTTAAGAACACGTAGATAACCGCCGTTACGCTCTTTGTAACGAGGGCCAAGAACGGTAAATAATTTACCAACAGTTGCAGCTGAACGAGTACGAGCAAACGCCAAACGACGGTTTGCTACTGTATCGACTTTAGCTAAAGTGATTAAAGGCTCAGCAACACGACGTAATTCTTTTGCTTTAGGCACAGTTGTTTTGATCAACTCGTGCTCGAACAAAGAGTTAGCCATGTTTTGGAACATCGCTTTACGATGACTGCTTGTACGGCCTAATTTCACACCACTATTACGATGACGCATGGTGATAGTCCTACTTAATTAACGGCTACGATAGGCGAAACGATCGTCCATACGGAGACTAGCTGGTGGCCAGTTCTCTAAACGCATGCCGAGTTGTAAGCCTTTGGAAGCCAGAACATCTTTGATCTCAGTAAGCGATTTTTTACCAAGGTTAGGAGTTTTAAGTAACTCAACCTCAGTACGCTGTACAAGATCACCAATGTAGTAAATGTTTTCTGCTTTCAAACAGTTAGCAGAACGAACAGTTAGCTCTAGATCATCTACTGGACGAAGCAAAATTGGATCAACTTCTTCACGAGGTTCTTGAGCCACAGGAGCTTGATCTTTCTGAAGATCAACAAAGATTGCAATTTGTTGTTGCAAGATTGTTGCCGCTTTGCGGATTGCTTCTTCAGGATCAACTGTACCGTTGGTTTCAAGATCAATGACCAGTTTATCAAGGTCAGTACGTTGTTCTACACGAGCGTTTTCCACTGTGTAAGACACACGTTTGATCGGGCTGTAAGATGCATCTAACTGTAAACGACCCACTGGGCGAGTCTCGCCTTCTGGGAAACGTGAGTCAGAAGTCTCATAGCCACGGCCTTGAGCCACTTTCAGGCGCATCTTAAGATTGCCTGATGCACTTAATGTGCCGATCAAGTGTTCAGGGTTAACCACTTCAACATTATGAGGTAAACGAAGGTCAGCCGCAGTTACGTCGCCTGGACCTTGTTTCTCTAATGTTAAATAAGCTTCATTTTGATCGAACAGCTTAATAGACAATCCTTTTAGGTTCAGCAAGAGCTCGACGATGTCCTGCTGCAAGCCTTCCAAAGTACTGTACTCGTGCTCAACACCTTCAATCTCAACTTCTACCACAGCAGCGCCAGGTAAAGAAGAAAGAAGGATGCGACGTAAAGCATTGCCCAGAGTATGACCAAAGCCACGCTCTAAGGGTTCTAGAATAACTTTTGCCGAGGTCCCGCTTGCCGCTTCGACCTTGATCGCTTGCGGAGTTAGAAACTCATTTGCAGTACGCGTCATATTGCTACCTCAAGGATTATTTAGAATACAATTCTACAATCAAGCTTTCGTTGATTTCAGCAGGTAAATCAGAACGATCCGGTGCAGCTTTGAACGTACCTTCTAGTTTAGAATGATCTACTTCCATCCAAGAAGGAATGCCACGTTGAGCAGCTAATTCAATTGCGTTTTTGATACGTAATTGTTGTTTAGCGCCTTCGTGAACTGCAATCACGTCACCAGCTTTAACTTGGATAGACGCGATGTTAACGCGGCGGCCATTTAAAGTGATTGAACGGTGAGATACTAACTGACGAGCTTCTGCACGTGTAGAACCAAAACCCATGCGATAAACAACGTTATCAAGACGGCTTTCGAGCAATTTCAACAGGTTTTCACCAGTTGCGCCTTTAACACGAGCAGCTTCTTTGTAGTAGTTACTAAATTGACGCTCTAAAACACCGTACATACGACGTACTTTTTGTTTTTCACGTAATTGTAGTGAGTACTCAGATTGTTTACCGCCACGAGCTCCACCATGTTGACCAGGAGCTTTAGCGTGTTTTTTAGTTTTGACGTCAAATGGTTTAACGCCAGATTTTAATTGCAGGTCTGTCCCTTCGCGGCGAGAGAGTTTGCATTTTGGACCAATATAACGAGCCATGAATGTTTCTCCTTACACGCGACGTTTTTTAGGTGGACGGCAACCGTTGTGAGGGATTGGAGTCACATCGGTAATGCTGTTAATTTTATAACCCACTGCACCTAATGCACGAACCGCAGACTCACGACCTGGACCAGGACCTTTCACAAGGACGTCCAAGTTTTTCAAACCGTAATCTAAAGCAGCTTTACCAGCAACTTCAGCAGCTACCTGAGCAGCAAACGGAGTTGATTTACGTGATCCACGGAAGCCTTGTCCACCTGAAGTGGCCCAAGCCAGTGCATTACCTTGACGATCGGTAATAGTCACAATGGTGTTATTAAAAGAAGCGTGAATGTGTGCAACACCTTCAGAGACGGTACGAGTGACCTTCTTGCGTGTGCGAGTATCTTTAGCCATCTTTTAGCTTCCAGAAATCTTATTTCTTAATTGGTTTGCGCGGACCTTTACGGGTACGTGCGTTAGTTTTGGTGCGTTGACCACGGACAGGCAAGCTGCGACGATGACGAAGACCGCGGTAGCAGCCTAAATCCATTAAACGTTTAATGTTCATGGAAATTTCGCGACGTAAATCACCTTCGGTCGGAACCTTGGCAATTTCTGCACGAATCGCATCAAGCTGAGCGTCATCTAATTCACGGATCTTAGTAGTAGTTGGGATACCCGCAGCAGCTAAGATTGACTTAGCAGTGTGGCGACCAATACCAAAGATGTACGTTAGAGAGATAACAGCATGCTTGTTATCCGGAATGTTTACACCGGCAATACGAGCCATTCAATTTTCTCCAAAAAGGCAGTAGAGATAATCAACCGCCCCACAAAAATCTTGAGGGGCGGATAATAACCCAATTCGCCTACTGAAATCAACAGGTCTTGATCAGATTAACCTTGACGCTGCTTATGACGAGGTTCTGCGCTACAAATTACGCGGATAACCCCATTACGACGGATAACTTTACAGCTACCACAAATTTTCTTTACAGAAGCTTGTACTTTCATGATGAAACCTCTAAGTGCGCTTATCCCTTAGGATGAGCAGTCGTTTTTCTCATTAACGTTTGATTGTCATACTGGTGCGAGGTGAGATGTGCTTGAAGCTGAGCCATAAAGTCCATCACCACCACTACCACGATCAGCAACGATGTTCCACCCAAGCTAAATGGAATACCAAAAGAGCTTTGCAGAATCATCGGCATTAAACAGATGACAGTGATGTATATCGCGCCAATAAAGGTCAAACGATTGAGAATATGATCTAAGTAACGAGCAGTTTGCTCACCTGGACGAATACCAGGCACGTAAGCTCCGCTGCGTTTCAAGTTCTCTGACACTTCTTTAGGACTAAATACCAGTGCTGTATAGAAGTAACAGAAAAAGATAATTAACGCACCA
Organism: Acinetobacter sp. YH12233; assembly: GCF_013417725.1. NCBI lineage: Bacteria > Pseudomonadati > Pseudomonadota > Gammaproteobacteria > Moraxellales > Moraxellaceae > Acinetobacter > Acinetobacter sp. YH12233. The sequence goes on along the minus strand of NZ_VPDK01000016.1, from coordinate 54,899 downwards.
AAGAGCACCAAATACAACGGCTGACCAGGCGATAACACCAATGCCAAGTCTTGTAGACTACGCTTGATAATTCCTGCACTTGGATCCGAACTACCAACCCATTGACCTAAGCTCGCTGGGAACAAAAGTAAAGAGCTGGCAAAAATTGCCGGAATTACACCCGCCATATTAATTTTTAATGGCAAGTGCGTTTGCTGTGCAGTAAATACACGACGTCCCTGCTGCTTTTGAGCATAGTTCACCGGAATACGACGTTGCGCCTTCTCGATAAACACAATCGCTGCAAGTACAGCAATCGATAACAGACCAAAAATTGCTAATCCAATTAGACTAGACTGGCCATTATCAACTGAAGTTAGAGACTGCATAACTAAAGTCGGCAATCCTGCAACGATACCTGCGAAGATGATCATGGAAATACCATTGCCCACCCCACGCTCGGTAATCTGTTCACCCAGCCACATCAAGAACATGGTCCCCGCAACCAAAGAGGTCACCGCAGGAACATAAAAAGCCAGACCAGAGGTCAGGGTAATTCCCTGGCTGATCAGGCCAGCACACATACCAATTGCTTGCACAAGTGCAAGGAACAGCGTGCCTTGTCGTGTGTATTGGTTAATCTTACGTTTGCCCTGCTCGCCTTCTTTTTTCAAAGCTTCGAGCGATGGAACCACTGTAGACATTAACTGCACAATAATCGATGCAGAGATGTATGGCATAATCCCTAAAGCAAGAATCGACATTCGCTCTAATGCACCACCCGAAAACATGTTAAACAAACCAAGGATGGTACCTTGGTTTGCATTAAACAGATTTTCTAGCGCGGCATTATTAATCCCTGGTACTGGAATATGCGCTCCTAGTCGAAACACCAACAACGCACCAATGAGAAACATCATTCGACGAATAATTTCACGGTATTTCACATGAAATGGTTGGCCTTTCATCATGTTGACATGACCTGAAGAACTAGGAGTCATAGACACTGGGGATTACTCCTCGACTTTACCGCCAGCAGCTTCAACAGCAGCTTTAGCGCCTTTAGTCAATGCAACACCTTGTACAGTGAATGCACGAGTAATTTCACCAGAAAGTACGATACGAGCACGAGTCATGTCTTTACGTACAACGTTCGCAGCTTTTAAAGTTTCAAGAGACACGATGTCGCCTTCAACTTTAGCAAGCTCAGATAAACGTACTTCAGCAGTTTTCAAAGCCAATTGGCTAGTGAAACCGAATTTAGGCAAACGACGATAAAGTGCAGTTTGACCACCTTCGAAACCTGGACGAGTACCACCGCTCTTACGTGAGTTTTGACCTTTGATACCACGACCACCAGTCTTACCAACGCCAGAACCGATACCACGACCTAGACGAAGGTTGTCACGCTTAGCACCTTCTGCAGGTGCAATTGTATTTAAACGCAGAGTCATGGCTTATTCCTCTACACTAACCATATAGTAGACTTGGTTGATCATACCACGGTTAGAAGGCGTATCTTGCACTTCTACAGTATGACCAATACGACGCAGACCTAAACCTTTCAGGCTCAGCTTGTGATTTTTCAAGCGGTGCGATGCAGATTTAGTCTGGGTAACTTTAATCGTTTTCATGATTGATTACCCTTGAATTTGTTCTACTGTTAAACCACGTTTCGCAGCAACTTTCTCAGGAGAAGTCATATCACGCAAACCATTAAAAGTCGCGTTTACTACGTTAGCAGCGTTTGTAGAGCCATAACATTTAGTTAATACGTTACGTACGCCAACAGCTTCTAAAACTGCACGCATCGCGCCACCAGCAATTACACCAGTACCTTCAGAAGCAGGTTGCATGTAAACGCGGCTTGCACCGTGACGAGCATTGATAGGGTGCTGAACAGTACCATCAACAAGGTCAACAGTAATCATGTTACGACGAGCAGCTTCAAGTGCTTTAGAAATAGCAGCTGGAACTTCACGCGCTTTACCACGACCAAAACCTACGCGACCATTACCATCACCCACAACAGTTAATGCTGTGAAAGAGAAGATACGACCACCCTTAACAACTTTGGCTACACGATCAACGGCAACCAGCTTTTCAACAAGACCTTCGTTTTGTTCAACTTTAGCCATGATTAGAACTCCAAGCCGTTTTCACGGGCAGCATCAGCCAAGGCTTTGATACGACCATGATATTTGAAACCAGAACGGTCAAATGCAACTTTAGTAACACCAGCTGCTTTAGCGCGTTCTGCGATTAAAGCACCTACTTTTTGAGCTGCTTCAACGTTACCAGTAGTACCCGCACGTAAAGTAGCGTCTAGAGTAGAAGCTTGCGCTAATACTTTGCCACCATCTGCTGAGATAACTTGAGCATAGATGTGACGCGGAGTGCGGTTTACACACAAACGAGTCGCACCCAATGCACGGATGTGCAAGCGTGTGCTTTTCGCACGACGCAAACGGGATTGTTTCTTTTCGTTCATAAGAACCTCGCGCCTTATTTCTTCTTAGCTTCTTTACGAAGTACAACTTCGTCAGAATAACGAACACCTTTACCTTTATAAGGCTCTGGTGGACGGTAACCACGGATATCTGCAGCGACTTGACCTAGAACTGCTTTATCAGCAGATTTAAGTACGATTTCAGTTGCAGTTGGAGTTTCAGCAGTTACACCTTCAGGAAGCGTATAGTCGATCGGGTGAGAGAAACCAAGGTTAAGGTTAACAACGTTACCTTTAACCGCAGCTTTATAACCAACACCGATAAGTTGTAACTTACGTTCGAAACCTTCGCTTACACCTTTTACAAGGTTGTTAAGCACAGCGCGAGCAGTACCAGCTTGCATCCAAGCGTCTTTAGATTCAGCTTTAGGAGCAATAACTAGAGTACCGTCTTCCTGTTTTAGCTCGACCAGCGCATGCAGGTTGAAAGACAATGTACCTTTGCTGCCTTTCACTTCGACCTGCCGGCCGTTCTGAGTAACTGTTACACCGTTAGGTACAGTTACTGGGGCTTTAGCCACACGAGACATGAGGAATCACCTATTAAGAAACAAAAGCAATAACTTCACCACCAACGCCTGCAGCACGTGCAGCGCGATCAGTCATGATGCCTTTGCTTGTAGAAACAATTGCAATACCTAAACCTTGCTTAACGCTTGGAAGTGCATCTTTACCGCGATACTGACGTAGACCTGGACGGCTTACGCGTTTCACAGTTTCGATAACTGGCTTGCCTTCAAAATATTTTAAAGTCAAAGTAAGAGTTGCTTTGCCTTCAACTTCAGCAACTTCTACGTTTGAAATATAACCTTCTTGTTGAAGTACGTTAGCAATCGCAACTTTCAACTTAGAATTAGGCATAGAAACAGTTTGTTTCTTTGCCATTTGTGCGTTACGAACACGTGTTAGCATGTCGGCAACGGTATCTTGCATACTCATTTATAGTGCTCCTTACCAGCTTGCCTTAACAACGCCAGGTACATCACCTTGCATTACTTTATCGCGTACCATGTTACGGCTTAAGCCGAACTTACGGAAGTAACCATGAGGACGACCAGTTAAACCACAACGGTTACGTAGACGTACTGGAGATGCATTACGTGGTAATGCCTGTAATTTCATCATCGCATCGAAACGTTCTTCATCTGAAGCATTTACGTTTGCAATAATTGCTTTTAATTCAGCACGTTTTGCAGCGTATTTAGCAACAGTAGCTTCGCGTTTCAATTCGCGATTAATCATACTTTTCTTAGCCATTTCGACCTCTTATTTGAACGGGAAGCCGAATGCACGCATTAGCGCACGGCCTTCGTCATCGGTGCGAGCAGTCGTAGTGATGGTAATGTCCATACCACGAATACGGTCAATCTTGTCAAAATCGATCTCAGGGAACATGATCTGTTCTTTAAGACCCATTGAGTAGTTACCACGACCATCAAATGATTTCGCAGAGAAACCACGGAAGTCACGGATACGAGGAATCGCAATCGAGATCAGACGGTCTAAGAATTCGTACATACGTTCGCCGCGTAAAGTAACTTTACAACCAATCGGCCAACCATCACGGATTTTGAAACCAGCGATAGATTTACGAGCTAACGTAAGAACTGGTTTTTGACCAGCGATAGCTTGCATATCAGAAAGAGCACCATCAAGGAGTTTCTTGTCAGCAGAAGCTGCACCAACACCCATGTTGATAGTGATTTTAGTGATGCGAGGGATCTCCATCACATTCTTAATTCCCAATTGTTCTTTTAATTGAGCTTTAAGTTCGTCGTTGTAACGTGCTTTAAGTCTGGCCATTGCCTTTTTCAACCTATTACTTCGCTACCGCCACTGATTCACCATTAGATTTGAATACGCGAGTTTTCACGCCGTCAATCGTTTGGTAACCAACACGGTCAGCCTTTTGGGTTGTAGCATTAAAAATTGCCACGTTTGAAATGTGAAGCGAAGCTTCTTGAGTTACGATGCCGCCTTCAGCGCCAGTAACACGGTTCGGCTTTTGATGCTTCTTCACCAAGTTAAGGCCTTCAACCTTAACGCGGTCATTAGAAACAGACAGAACAGTACCCTGTTTGCCTTTTTCTTTACCTGCGATCACAATTACTTGATCGCCTTTTTTAATCTTAGCCATGATCGCCTCTTATAGAACTTCAGGAGCCAATGAAATAATTTTCATGAACTGTTCAGTACGAAGTTCACGAGTCACTGGTCCGAAAATACGAGTTGCAATCGGCGCTTTGTTGTTGTTCAAAATAACAGCAGCGTTATCGTCGAAACGAATCACTGAACCGTCTGGACGACGGATACCGAATTTTGTACGTACAACTACTGCATTCATCACGTCACCTTTTTTAACACGTGCGCGTGGAATTGCTTCTTTTACAGTAACTTTAATAATGTCGCCAACAGAAGCATAACGACGATGTGAACCACCAAGTACTTTAATACATTGTACGCGGCGAGCACCACTGTTGTCTGCTACGTCGAGCATAGTTTCGGTCTGAATCATTGCCCTACTCCAAAACCGAGCATCACCGGTCACAATTTCGAAAGGCTCAAAGAGTACTCGAAATTGACCGATGATGCAACAAGAACGTTAATTACTCAGCAGCTGCTTCAACAACTTCAACTAAAGTCCATGACTTAGTTTTAGACATTGGGCGGCTTTCTTTAATGGTTACAACGTCGCCAACTTTAGCTGTGTTGTTCTCATCATGAGCATGTAATTTTGTTGAACGGCGGATTGATTTGCCATACAACGGGTGTTGAACACGGCGTTCGATAAGAACAACGATAGATTTTTCCATCTTGTCGCTTACTACTTTGCCTGTTAACGTGCGGACTGTATTTTCACTCATTGTCCGTTCCCCTGTTTTTCGGTAAGGAGGGTCTTGATACGAGCAATAGTCTTGCGAGTCAATTGCACTTCGTGCGATTTACCCAATTGACCAGTTGCTTTCGCCATACGAAGACGGAATTGGTTTAGCTGTTGCTCATCAAGCAAAGCTGTCAACTCTTCTACCGACTTTTCACGTAGATCTTTAGTTTTCATTACATTACCGTCCGAGTCACGATAGTGGTTTTAAACGGAAGTTTAGCAGCAGCAAGCGTGAACGCTTCGCGAGCTAGGTCTTCGTTAACACCATCAATTTCGTACAAGACTTTACCTGGTTTGATTTGGCAAACCCAGTATTCCACAGAACCTTTACCTTTACCCATACGCACTTCAAGTGGTTTAGAAGTAATTGGCTTGTCCGGGAATACACGGATAAAGATTTTACCACCACGTTTAATACGACGGCTAATTGTACGACGCGCTGCTTCAATTTGACGTGCAGTCATTTGACCACGTTCGATTGATTTAAGTGCGATAGTACCAAAAGATACTGAGCTACCGCGGTGAGCTAGACCAGTGTTACGGCCTTTTTGCACCTTACGGAATTTAGTACGTTTAGGTTGCAACATGGATTATTCTCCTTTTTCAGCAGAACGATCATTGCGACGACCACGACGCTCTTGACCTTCACCACGACCGCGACCGCGTTTAGCTGGACGTTCTTCAGCTGGAGCTGGGTTCATGACTTGTTTCATGCCACCCAAGATCTCGCCACGGAAGATCCAAACTTTAACACCAATCGTACCGTAAGTAGTCTCAGCACGCATAGTCGCGTAGTCGATATCTGCACGAAGAGTATGTAGAGGTACACGACCTTCACGATACCATTCAGTACGAGCAATCTCAGCACCACCTAAACGGCCTGAAACTTCTACTTTGATACCTTTCGCACCAGCACGCATAGTGTTTTGAACCGCACGCTTCATAGCACGACGGAACATTACACGTTTTTCCAATTGAGAAGCGATAGCTTCAGCAACTAGACGCGCGTCTAAGTCTGGACGATCAATTTCGTTGATACTTACTTGCGCAGGAACACCCATAATAGATGTTAATTCGCGTTGTAATTTCTCAATGTCTTCGCCTTTTTTACCGATTACGATACCAGGACGAGCAGTGCTAATAGTTACTTTAGCAGCGCCTGTTGGACGTTCGATAAGAATATTGCTGATCATTGCATTCTTAAGTTTTTTAGTTAAAAACTCACGAACTTGCAAATCTTTAAGCAAGTATTCAGCGTATTGTTTCGGACTCGCATACCAGTTAGCGTTATGACGTTTCACAACACCTAGGCGGATACCGATTGGATGAACCTTCTGACCCATATCAAACCCCTACCTTAACGGTGATGTGACAAGTACGCTTAGTAATACGATCTGCACGGCCTTTAGCACGTGGCATAATACGTTTCAGGCTCATGCCTTCATCAACGTAGATCGTAGAAACTTTAAGGTCGTCTACATCTAAACTGTTATTATGTTCAGCGTTTGCAATTGCAGATTCCAACGCTTTCTTAACCAATACTGCAGCTTTTTTGTTGCTGAAGTTTAAGATGTTAAGAGCGTGCGCAACAGATTTGCCGCGGATAAGATCTGCAACCAAACGAGCTTTTTGTGCCGAGATAGCGGCACCGCGTAATTTAGCAGTTACTTCCATCATAGCACCTATTAACGTTTAGATTTCTTGTCAACACCGTGACCACGGTAGGTACGAGTCGGTGCAAATTCACCAAGCTTGTGTCCAACCATATGTTCAGAGATGATCACTGGAACATGGTTACGGCCATTGTGTACAGAAATTGTTAAACCAACAAAATCCGGGAGGATCATCGAACGACGCGACCAAGTTTTGATCGGCTTACGGTTATTAGCCGCGATAGCCGCTTCAACCTTAGCGAACAAGTGCGCATCGACGAATGGGCCTTTTTTCAGAGAACGAGGCATTGTCAGATTCCTTTACTTGTTACTTAACGCGACGGTCGCGAATAATCATCTTAGTCGTACGCTTGTTGGTACGTGTTTTGTACCCTTTAGCTTTTTGACCCCATGGGCTTACAGGTTGAATACCTTTGTTACGCCCTTCACCACCACCGTGTGGGTGATCAACTGGGTTCATCGCCATACCACGAACGGTAGGACGAACACCACGCCAGCGTGATGCACCAGCTTTACCTAGTGAGCGAAGGTTGCTTTCTGAGTTAGATACTTCACCTAACACAGCGCGGCATTCAACATGAATTTTACGCATCTCGCCTGAACGAAGACGAACGATAGCGTAGGAACCGTCACGACCCAACAACTGAACAGAAGTACCAGCTGAACGAGCTAACTGCGCGCCTTTACCGATTTTAAGTTCGATGTTGTGAAGAGTAGAACCGATAGGCATGTTGCGAAGTGGCAAGCAGTTACCTGGACGGATTGGAGCATCGTTACCAGATTGAACTGAATCACCAGCGCGTAAACCTTTAGGCGCGATGATGTAGCGACGTTCACCGTCAGCATACTTCAACAACGCAATGTGCGCAGTACGGTTTGGATCGTATTCAATACGCTCAACTACAGCTGGGATGCCGTCTTTGTTACGTTTGAAGTCGATTAAACGGTAGTGTTGTTTGTGACCGCCACCAACGTGACGAGTCGTAATGTGACCGTTGTTATTACGGCCGCCAGTACGTTTTTTAGCTTCAACTAGTGGAGCATAAGGCGCGCCTTTGTGAAGGTGATCATGAACCACTTTCTCTACAAAGCGACGTCCTGGAGACGTTGGCTTACATTTTTGAATAGGCATAGTTTTCGTCCTTATTCCGCTGCGCTTTCAGCGGCATCGCCCAAGTCAGCCATTTCAACATCTTGGCCAGCTTTCAGGGTGACGTATGCTTTTTTAACATCAGAACGACGTCCTAATGTTTTACCAAAGCGTTTAGTTTTACCTTTAGTGATCGTAGTGTTAACTTTAACAACTTCTACACCAAACAATTGTTCCACTGCTTTTTTGATTTCAAGCTTGTTTGCATCAAGTGCAACTTTGAATACTTGAACACCAGCAGTTTCACCTAAAACTTGTGCTTTTTCTGAGAAAACAGGTCCTTGCAGGACTTGATATAAACGTTCGTTGTTCATCCGAGTTCTACCTCAATTTTCTTAGCAGCAGCTACAGACATAACAACTTTATCGAACGCGATCAAGCTAACAGGATCGATTGCAGTCGCATCAACCACATCAACGTGTGGAAGGTTACGAGCAGCTAGATACAAGTTCTCATCAACAGCATCAGTAACGATCAATGCACGAGTAGCATTCAAGTCGTTAAGTTTTGCAAGCAATTCTTTAGTTTTTGGAGCTGCAACAGCAAACTCTTCAACTAGAACTAAGCGATCTTGACGAACAAGTTCAGCCAGGATGCATTGCATAGCACCGCGGTACATTTTACGGTTTACTTTTTGAGACCAGTCTTGTGGACGAGCAGCAAAAGTTTTACCACCGCCAACCCAGATTGGGCTACGAATAGAACCAGCACGAGCGCGGCCAGTACCTTTTTGACGGAATGGTTTTTTACCACCGCCAGAAACGTCTGCACGTGATTTCTGAGCTTTAGAACCTTGACGACCACCAGCTAAGTAAGCTGTAACAACTTGGTGTACAAGAGCTTCATTAAATTCACGACCGAACGCAACTTCTGATAATTCAACAGCAGAGCCGGAAACAGTATTTAAATTCACGTTATTTCCCCTCAGGCCTTGATCGTAGGACGAACAGTTACGTCGCCACCAGTAGCGCCAGGAATCGCACCTTTAACTACTAGAACTGAACGTTCTGCGTCGATAGATACAATTTCAAGACCCTGTACAGTTACGCGTTCAGCACCTAAATGGCCAGCCATTTTTTTGCCTTTGAACACGCGACCAGGAGTCTGGTTTTGACCTGTAGAACCTAGAACACGGTGAGAAACAGAGTTACCGTGAGTAGCGTCTTGAGTACGGAAGTTCCAACGCTTAACACCACCTTGGAAACCTTTACCTTTAGACTGACCAGTTACGTCAACAATTTGACCCACTGTGAACAGATCTACACCGATAGTAGCGCCAACTTCACGACCTTCAAGCTCAGCTTCTGAAACGCGGAATTCTTGAACCAGACGACCAGCAGCAACACCAGCTTTCGCGAAGTGACCTTTCTGAGCGTTAGTTACGCGAGATTCGCGACGTTCACCAGTAGTGATTTGAATCGCTTGATAACCATCAGTTTCAAGCGTTTTGATTTGAGTGATGCGGTTAGGATCAACCTCAATCACTGTAACAGGCACAGAAACACCAGCATCTGTAAAGATACGTGTCATACCGCACTTGCGACCGACTAAACCAATAGCCATGTGCATAAACCTCTAAAAAAGCGGCCTAATTAACTTAGAGCGTTAATTAACCCGAAAGCCTTAACCCAATGCGATCTGAACATCAACACCAGCTGCAAGATCTAACTTCATCAATGCATCTACAGTTTTGTCTGTAGGTTGAACGATGTCGATCAAACGTTTGTAAGTGCGGATCTCGTATTGGTCACGCGCATCTTTGTTAACGTGTGGTGATGTTAAAACGTTAAAACGTTCAATGCGTGTAGGCATTGGAATTGGACCACAAACTTGTGCGCCAGTACGTTTTGCTGTTTCTACGATTTCTTGAGCTGATTGATCAATAAGACGGTGATCAAAAGACTTAAGACGGATACGAATTCTCTGGTTAGACATACCAGTTAACTCCAAGCCAAATATATAAAGAATCACTCTTGACGCATCTCACCCCACTATTTTAAGGCAAGTGTCAAGAGCAGTGAAATATCACTAAGGTCGTGATCGATGCCACGACTGTAACGATAGTTAACTACTTTCTTCGCAGTTAACCCCCTTCCTCTCGAAGGGTCGCTTATTATAGCCATTGTTTATTGCATAAGCAAATCCCTTTTACGGTTTTTCTTGCTGTATTTCAATTTATTCGGGAAATCAATTGTTTATTTTTTACTCACTAGGCTGTTTTTTCCAAAACATACTGAATAGCTTGATTTAGTATTTGATTTCCTTGGATAAAATTATTTTTGGTTGTTCTTTTCAGTTGTTGGATGTTCTGTACATATTTTCCAGAAAATTGTGAAATTTCTTCTTCATTTTCCAAAAACAGCTTTAAAGTTTCCGGGGTGATTTCCGGATGAAACTGGAACCCCAAGACATTCTTGCCGAGTTGATACATCTGATTACGACAGGCTTCATTTTCTGCCAGATGAATTGCCCCTTTAGGTAGTTCAAAGGTTTCACTATGCCACTGCATAATTTCAAACTGTTCAGGTAAAATAAAACAATCCTCGGGTACATGCGCGACTTTGCGTACCGTGGTCCAGCCTAACTCCTGCTCCTGGTTACGGCTGACGGCCGCACCCAAGGCATTGGCAATCAGCTGCCCACCTAAACATAGGCCAATCGCCGGTTTGCCTTGAGAAAGATAACGGCGTAACCAGCGTTTTTCGATCTTGAGCCATGGATAATTTGCCTCATCATTGACACTCATGGTGCCTCCCATGATGATCAGCAAATCAACTTCTTCAACTGCTGGTAAAGCTTCTATATCGAGTGGACGATCGACGGGTAAAGCAAAGAATTCAGTCGCAGTAATTTGCGCCTGATGCTGCTTTAAAAAATCAATACAACTACCAAAACCCTCGCCAGCAATATGCTGAAAATAATGTACTTTTAACTGCGACTTCATGCGCCTAAACCTTTTGTTGTAGCTCTCTGATTTTAGGTTTTGCAAAAATGAAGCCAACTTTTTAGCAATGTCAATTTTTTCAACATTTCACAACATAACTGGCAGCAATAATGAGATTCTCTTAAGCTAAAGCAATATTTGATTACATTTAAGAGCATTCACGTGAAAAAAAATCCTCAAACAGCGCTGATTCATGCACCACGAAAGGCCCCGCAATATATTTCCAGTATTCAACCTCCCCTGTTTCGTGCATCCACCATCATCTTTAACAATACTGATGCCCTATTTAATCGCCACTGGACTGATGACTATGACTATAGCTATGGCACGCATGGTACACCGACGACATTTACCTTAGGCGATAGCATTGCCCAGATCGAAGGCGGTCAATATTGCTTGCTGGCACCGAGTGGTTTATCCGCGATTAATCTCGTGAATTCTTGTTTTTTAAGCCAGGGCGATGAAGTGTGGGTTGCAGATAATATCTATAGTCCAAACATGGAACATCTACGCAATCTGGAAACCCGCTATGGTATTCAGGTCAAAGTCTATAATGCGATAGACACGGATACTTTTCAGCCCTCGGAAAAAGCCAAACTGCTTTGGCTGGAAGCGGCGGGTTCCGTGACTTTAGAATTTCCTGATTTGAGTCGCTTGGTCAAGAAGGCTCAAGCCAACAATATCCTCACTGCGCTGGACAATACTTGGGGCGCAGGTCTCGCCTTTAATGCATTTGATTTTGGTGAGGATCATTTAAGTGTCGATATGACCGTGCATGCCCTGACTAAATATCCAAGTGGTGGCGGTGATATTCTGATGGGTTCAGTGGTTACCCGCGATAAAGAATTACATCACAAATTGTTCCGTGCCCATGCCATTCAGGGTATTTCAGTATCAGGTGATGATGTCGCTCAGGTACAACGTAGTCTGGCTTCAATGCAACTCCGATATGAACATCAATCACAAAGCTGCTTAACCTTATTAGACTGGCTCAAACAACAACCAGAATTTGTTCAGGTCTTACATCCGGCTGATACTGACAATGCTGGCCATAAAAACTGGAAAGAAATTTGCAAGCAAGGACACAGTGCCGGAGTGGTCAGCGTAATTTTTGACAATAACTACAAGTTGCAAGATATTCGCAATTTCTGTGACAGCTTAAAACTGTTTAAGCTTGGCTTTAGCTGGGGTGGTCCTGTCAGTCTGGTCATGCTATATAACTTAAAAGAAATGCGTGTGCTTGAACATTCACATTTGAAGGAGGGTTTTCTGGTTCGTTTCTGTATTGGTCTGGAACATCCGGAAGATCTGATTGAAGATATTCAGCATGCACTACAAGAAATGAAAAAACTTAAAAATGAATAAATAACAACAGGAAAATTTATGGGTACACCAATCATTATTGCAAAAAAAACCAGTGATACTACGCAAGATATTGTACTGCACTCACAGCTTGCCAACCGTCACGGACTGATTGCCGGCGCGACCGGAACCGGCAAAACGGTAACCTTGAAAGTTTTGGCAGAAAACTTTTCTCGCATTGGTGTACCCGTGTTCCTTGCCGATGCCAAAGGCGATGTTTCCAGCCTGGCCAAGCCAGGCGAAAGTAATCCTAAGTTTGATGAACGTATTAAAAGTCTGAATATTGATTCGATTCCTTTTGAAGCTTCGCCGGTCGTATTCTGGGATCTGTTTGGTGAACAAGGCCATCCGGTCCGTACTACGATTTCTGAAATTGGGCCACTCTTGCTTGCCCGCATCCTGAACCTGAATGACACGCAAGAAGGTGTTCTCTCGGCAGTCTTCCGGATTGCCGACGATCAGGGCTTGTTACTGATCGATTTTAAAGACCTGAAAGCCATGCTCAGCTATGTCAGCGAACATGCTGCAGACTTTAAAGCGGAATATGGCAATCTCTCCCCCGCCAGCCTCGGTGCGATTCAACGCAATTTATTGGCACTTGCAGATCAAGGCGGGGATAAATTCTTTGGCGAGCCAGCACTCGACCTGATGGATTTCCTGCAAACGGATAGCCAAGGCCGCGGCAATATCAATTTGCTGGCTGCCGACAAGCTGATGAATACACCGAAGTTGTACGCCACTTTCCTGCTATGGATGCTGTCAGAGTTATTTGAACAGTTACCAGAAGTGGGTGATCTGGACAAACCGAAACTGGTGTTCTTCTTTGATGAAGCCCACCTACTCTTTGATAATGCCAGCCCTGCCCTGCAAGAAAAAATTGAGCAGGTGGTGCGTCTAATTCGCTCGAAAGGTGTAGGGATTTATTTTGTCACGCAAAATCCGTTGGACTTACCTGAAAGTGTCTTAGGCCAGCTCGGCAATCGGGTTCAACATGCTTTGCGGGCTTTCACTCCCAAAGATCAAAAAGCAGTGAAAACCGCAGCAGAGACTTTCCGAGCCAATCCTGAATTTAAAGTCGATCAGGTGATTACCGAACTTGCTGTCGGTGAAGCCCTAATTAGCTGCCTGGATGAAAAAGGCATTCCGCAAATAGTAGAGCGTGGCTGGGTCATGCCGCCGCATTCATCCTTTACACCGATCTCGCTTGAAGAACGCAAGGCTCTCATGCAGCAAAGTATTGTCGCCGGTATTTATGAGCAGCCAGTCGATCGGGATAGCGCCCATGAAATGCTGCAAAACAAGGTCGCAGAACGCCAGCAACAGGCTCAGGCCGCCGAACTTGCCAAACAGCAAAGCAAGGAACAGGAAGCTCTTGCCAAGCAGCAAATTAAAGAACAGGAACGTCTGGCACGAGAACAGCAAAAAGAAGCTGAACGCGCAGCCAAGCAACGAGAAAAACTGACTCAGGATATTGTCGGCACCTTTGCCAAAAGTGCAGCACGTAGTCTAGGTGGTAGTACCGGACAGAAAATTGTGCGTGGTCTATTAGGTTCCCTCTTCGGGCGCAAATAACCTTCCTTTCTCCGATCGAAAACATCATTTTTATGGGATATTTTTATATCCCATAATTTTTTTATGGTTTTATGCTTTTACTATATTGTAAAAGCATTTTATAAGATGTATTCTAAATACATCTTATAAATAACAGCCATGAGAGATCAGCTATGACTCCACAGCAAATTGACCTTGTAAAAGCCACTGTTCCTGTACTTCGTGAAAATGGGGTTGCCCTGACCGGTTATTTCTATAACCGCATGCTAGGCAATAATCCTGATTTGAAAGAAACCTTTAACATGGGACATCAACGCAGTGGAGCTCAAGCACAAGCCTTGGCAGGTGCGGTTCTGGCTTATGCTGAAAATATCGAAGATCCATCTGTGCTGTTACCCGTGGTTGAGCTGATCGCACATAAACACGTGAGCTTAAACATTAAGGCACCGGATTACGGTATTGTTGGGGAAAACCTGTTGCATTCGATCAGTGAAGTGCTGAACATTTCGATGGATGATCCATTGATTGATGCTTGGGCTGCAGCGTACGGTCAACTGGCGGATCTGTTCATTGCAACTGAAAAAGCGATTTACGACCAGCATGAACAGACTAAAGGCAGCTGGTTAGGCTGGCGCAACTTCAAGATTGCCAAGAAAGTCGTGGAAAGTGACGAAATCACTTCTTTCTACCTGGCTCCAGTCGACGGCGGTCCATTACCGAAATATGAAGCTGGCCAATATATCTCTGTACGTGTGTTTGTACCTGAGTTAAATCTGAGACAACCACGCCAATATACCCTGTCGACTTGCCCACAAGCAGACTACCTGCGTATCTCGGTGAAACGTGAAGACCAGAAAGGCGACATGGTTCCAGGTTGGGTATCGAATACTTTACATAGCCTTCCAGAAGGTTCAGAAATTGAAGTCTCTGCACCGACAGGTAACTTCTACCTGATTGATCCGAATAAACGTAATGTGTTCATCAGTGGCGGTGTAGGTCTAACTCCAATGGTGGCCATGCTAAACCAGCTGGTGACTCTGGACATGCCACAACCTGTGACTTTCATCCATGCCTGCCGTAGCAAACAGGTTCATGCGATGAAACAGCATATTCATGACCTGAAAGCCAAATATCCACGTTTAAGCACAATGACTGCTTATGAATTCCCGCACCCAAGCGATAAACTGGGCGAGGATTATGATGTTGCCGGTCGACTGGACTTAAGCACTGTAGATAGCGCATTATTACCAGCCAATGCAGACTACTATCTCTGTGGCCCAATGCCATTTATGGCTGAACAGCAAAAGGCGCTTGTCGCTCGCGGAATTCCTGCTGAGAACATTCATAGCGAAGCCTTTGGCACAGGTGGTGTACGCCACTAACTGCTTCTTCAGCTTAAAATAAAAACAGAGGGTTAGCCTGGTATGCTAGACTAACCCTAATTTTTTTCATCAAAAACATCAGTATTATCATGCAACTGAATAAATTTACTGACTATGCGCTGCGCATACTGATGTATGTTGCACAACCCCGCGATCTGCCTTATACGATTGCCGAGCTGGCGGAGCGCTTACAGATTTCACAGAACCATGCCATGAAAATTGCCTACTTTATGGCGAAACAGGACTGGCTCATTACCTCTCGCGGTAAAGGCGGTGGAATCCGTCTTAATCCGGCTGCCCTGAAAGTTCAGCTAGGACAGATTGTGCGTATTCTGCAACGTGACAACCAGATTGTGGAATGTAATGATCCACCCTGTGTATTACGTACCAATTGCGGATTAAAAGGCATTCTGGATCAGGCGGTGGAGCAGTTCTACACCAGTCTCGATCAATATATTCTGGGTGATGTCGTTGAACCGACCAAGGAACATTTTAGTATCCAGTCACCAATTAGCCTGATCAATCTCTAATACCCTTATTCTATTGGGCAATTCTAAAGTTCGCTTGCCCGCCCGACTTCCTTTATAATAGCTTCTTGTATAATTAGTCATTGAAGTTGAGCCATGCATCACAGCAGAGGAAAGTCGAAAAACAGTAAGGCATCAAATGCCCCAAAGCAAAAGATCAGCTATGAAAAAAAGGTCGATCCAGCCATTACTGAATATTCGGTACAAGCCCTCAACTGGTTACGCAAAGCTGAGTTCCTGATGAGTGCACCCAAGCTCAGCTTGTGTGTAGAAGATACCGGTTATGAGGTGGCTTTTGCTGGCCGTTCCAATGCGGGTAAATCGAGTGCCATCAATGCCCTGACCAATCAGAAACAGTTGGCCCGTGCGTCCAAAAAACCAGGCCGTACCCAGATGATCAACTTCTTTAGCCTTGGCAATCCGGATCAGCGTCTGGTCGATTTACCGGGTTATGGCTATGCAGCGGTCCCAGAAGCCATGAAAATTGTCTGGCAGAAAGAACTGGAAAACTATCTGATTCACCGCAAGAGCCTGCAAGGTCTGGTGTTGCTGATGGATATCCGTCATCCGCTACAACACTTTGATGTGATGATGCTGGAATGGGCCTATTCACGTAAATTATTCGTACATGTGCTGCTGACCAAAGCCGACAAGCTGAACCGTGGCCCTGCTTCGAAAGCGCTACAAGAAGTGAAAGCCAAACTGAAAAAGATGAAGCTGGATTTCTCGATTCAACTGTTTTCTTCTCTAAACAAGCAAGGTCTGGAAGAACTGGCCAGTGTGATGGGCGGGCGTTTGAACTTCACTTTGAATCAAGCACCTGAATTTGATCTGGACAGCATTCCTGAAGCTTCAATGCATGATTTAAACGAAGCTGATGAACCAATTGAATTATTAGAAGATGAAGATGAGACCAACAGCGCTCATGAAGTCAGTGCCAGTGAACTGAATGATCTGGACGCGCCTGTGGAAGTCGATCCAACAAAGATTGTCGAACAGGATCCACAAAAATAAGCCGAATGTGTTTCATCGGATAAAAGAATGTCCCGTATTGCCTGCTGCAATTCGGGATATTTTTTTCATACTGTCTTGATCAAGCAGTGATGGATTCACACCATGTCTTTACTTTCGCGCTTCAAAACAACAAGAATTGGCTCTTCCATTTCCTATTTTATCCAGCCTCGCAAAGTCAGCTTTGAATGGCAAGACACTCCAGTCGACTGGATTCCTGATCAGCCCTTTGCCAGTTACTTCGTCAATGAAATTAACAATATTCTGCCCGCGGGTGAACTCTGGTTCTGCCGTTTATATAACAAAGTCCTCCCCCAGATCACTGACGAAAAATTAAAGCATGATGTGCAGGCATTTATCCGTCAGGAAGCCATGCATGCCCAAGCGCATAATTCGGCCAATAAAGAATATTTATCTGAACGTCAGATTGATATCCAGCGCAATCTGCACATCATGCATTTCCTATTTAACAAGCTGCTCGCCGATCAGCCATTCGGTCTCAAAATTCCTAAAATCTTAGAACACCAATGGGATCTGTTCCGTCTCGGTATCATTGCGACGATAGAACACATGACCTGTGTCCTAGGTAAATACGCACTCTACAATACTGAATGGGAACGTCTGGGTGCTGATCCGAATATGCTGGATCTGGTGAAATGGCATGGTGCTGAAGAAATTGAACATCGTAGTGTGGCTTTTGATTTATATCGTCACCTAGGTGGCGGCTATATTGCCCGTTATTATCTAAGTGTGGTGGTCATTATTGGTGTAATTGGCCTTTGGGTGGATGGTGCTGCACATCTGTTATCGCAGGATTCACGTTTCAAGCAGTATAAGCCAGCCGTATATAAACCCTGGATCTGGAAAGAATGGTTGCGTATTTCCCAGTCAGATAACCGCCTTCTGCCTAACCCGCTGTGGTTAGTATCCCAACAGCTCGGTTATTTAATGCCTTGGTATGATCCGGTGCATGAAGGCAGTACCGATGATGCGCTGCATTATCTCAACCATTCACAGGCAGCCAAACGCGCTACTCTCAAAGTCGCTTAAGCTTGCCTGTTATTACAATTTCTAACAGCAGGGATCGCTTCCCTGCTTTTTATTTGTCCTAAGATAGAAATATAACAATCATAATCAGGAGGGACTTATGTAAGCACGGATTTCTGTGATTACCCTCGGTGTGCTCGATCTGGAAGCTTCACTACGCTTTTACCGTGATGGACTGGGTTTTCCCAGTGAAGGAATTATGGGTGAAGAGTTTGAATATGGCGCGGTGGCTTTTATTCAATTACAACCTGGTCTTAAGCTTGCCTTATGGCCAGAGCGTAGTATCCAGCAAGATACCGGTCTGGAGCCAAGCCCAATCTGTCCGACGCAAATGACTCTGGGGCATAATGTCTATAGTCCCTTAGAAGTCGACCAGGCAATGGCACAGGCTGAACGTGCCGGCGCTAAAATTATTAAACCTGCACACACGACTTTTTATGGCGGATATGCAGGTTATTTTCAGGATCCCAATGGTCATCTCTGGGAAATTGTCTGGAATCCGGACTTAGATAAAGCTGAATTAGACAAAGATTAAACCGGCACTTCAGGCTCGCGGGTATGTCGATCTACCACCACACTAATCATCATATCGCCCTGTACATTCACTACTGTACGTACCGTATCGAGTAGACGGTCAATCGGAAGTAAAATCGCAATCGCTTCAGCAGGTAAACCCACTGATTGCAGTACCATGATCATAGTGACCATGCCAGCGCTTGGAATGCCTGGTGCACCTAGGGACGCAATCATTGCCGTGGCACAAACCACCAGCTGCTGACCTAAGGTTAAATCCAGTCCCATCAAATTGGCAATAAACAAAGCTGCTGCAGCTTCATAAAGTGCCGTTCCATCCATATTCAGCTGCGTGCCAAGAGGAATCACAAAACCAGCTGTTTGCGGACGTACGCCCAGATTTTCCTGCGCGCATTTTAAAGAAATCGGCATGGTTGCCGAACTGGAGCTGGTGGCAAAGGCAGTAATTAATGCACTACGGGTGCCTTTAAAAAAGGTCAGCGGATTCATTTTTCCGAAGATCCATAGCAATAACGGCAACACCACTATTCCGTGGAAAATTGTAGTGCCTGTCACCACTGCCGCAAACTCGGCCAGACGGCTCAGCACTGAAATATCTTCAGTGGCAATTAACTTGGCGAGTAATGCAAAAATCCCAATCGGTGCCAGTTTCATGATCCAGCCAATCATCAACATCATGATGTCAAAAAACTGGTGACTCAGCTTACGCACAGTACGGAAGCTGTCTCCACCTGCGACCAGCGCCACACCGATAAACAGAGCAAAAATCACAACAGCCAAAACATTGCCATCAGCAAAGGCTTTAAAGGGATTGATCAGGGTATTCTGAATAAAATTGGTAAAGAAAGACGACGGCGTTAAAGTATCAGGAGTCTGATGCTGAGCCATAGCATCCTGAAACATCACCACATCCACACCTCTCCCCACATTAAACAGATGCGCACAGGTTAGCCCTAAAATCAGTGCCAATGAGGTGGTGGTCACACAGCACAGCAAAGTAATTTTCCAGGTTCGACTCAGCTGTCCCCCCGCCTGCAGATTAGACACCCCAACTACGATTGAGGTAAAAATCAGGGGAATCAAAATCATTTTCAGCAGACCAATAAAAAGGCTACTGGCAATTCCGATCCCGTACAGGCCGATATCAAAAAATGTGCTTTGCGGAAATAAAGTCAGTAAAAATCCAAACAGTACCCCCAATACGGCGGCAATTAAAATCTGCGTATTTAAGCTCATTTTACATGCATTTTTAATATTGATCTTAAAGGCACTATGCCATGCAAGTACTGGAGAATCGAGTAATTTTTTATAAAGAGCCGTGTTTAAAAATGTATAAAGCCGGATCTGGGATCCGGCTTTATTTAAATTAAAAGTATGCTTTATTGAGTTTCAATTTCACGTAAACGGATCAGGCCTTCTTGTGTGGTACTGCAGACCAGCTCACCATTTTGCCACATGCGGCCAAAGTTCAGACCACGTGAACTGGCACTTTGAGTAGCATCCATGTCGTATAACATCCATTCATCTACCCGGAATGGTTTATGGAAATACATGGCATGGTCAATACTGGCACATTGCAAGCTTGGAGACAGATAACTTAAACCATGCGGACGTAGCGCCGTGGTCATTAGGGTAAAGTCCGAATAGAAAGCAGCAATCGCCTGATGCAAGGAAATTTCATCCACTTCTGTAGCGATCTTTCCATGAGTACGGATATAGTGCGCATAATTTGGCGCTTCCGGTTGCGGCTGGAATGGATTCACTGGCATTACAGGGCGAATTTCGACATGACGGTCACGCATGAAAGACGCACGCACATTTTCCGGAATAAATTCAATAATCTGCCGGGTGAGCTCTGCTTCATTTTTCAGGCTTTCTGCTGGTGGATACTCAGGTTCTGAAATCTGATAGTTCAGACCTTCTTCCTGATGCGCAAAGGAAACCATACACATGAAAATGGTACGGCCATGCTGAATGGCGCGAACCTGACGGCTGACGAAACTTTTACCATCACGGATACGGTCCACTTCATAAATGATCGGTGCATTGACATCGCCACCAAACAGGAAATAGGCATGCAGTGAATGCGCAGGACGATCTGTGGTATAAGAGGCAGCACGTAGGGCCTGTCCCAGAACCTGCCCACCAAATACGCGCTTGCCTACCAGATTACGGCTAATTCCCCGGAAAATATTTTCTTCTAACTTTTCTAAACTGAGCAGCTCGACCAGTTCCTGTGTTAAGGCATTCATAAGCAACCTGTGTGATATTGGCAAGATCCAGAAGTGTAGAAATAAATCTATACAATTTATTCTGAATATTCTGCCATAAAATCCAAGCAATCTTCTAAAGATTGATTGACTGTTCTGTCAACTGATCTTGCAACTTACTAGGAAAAACATCTGCTTTCGCGCTAAAATTGAACCACTTCGATTGAATTTGTCAGAAAATGACATATTGTTTGTTTTTATAATCAATCAAAATAAATTCCCTCAGAAATTCTGTAGTTTTGGTCAGTAAAATTAGGAGTAACTATGTCCAAGAGTGGCTTTGGTCAAATGTATCGCAAGCTTTCAAGTAAGCTACTTGATCTTGTGGTCACCCCGCATGTTCTTGGGGAAGTACCAAGTGAAGTGACAACTCCTACTGCTGACCAGACTCCGGCAGCACAGCAGAAAATCGTCTGCTATATCTTGCAGAATCATTCACGCAGTAATGCATTGGTGGTCGATGCGGAAACTCGCCGTTTAAACATGCCGCCCGCGCTTGACCCTCTACAGATTGGTGACAGCAAGGAAAAGGCTTCGGTGCTGTTCCTGCAGCATCATGATGAGAATAATCTGCTTAGCTCACCACCACATGCTTTTCCTCCGCGCCTGTTACGCCTGATTGAAGTCCTAGAAAAAAATCCCGAACTGGATGTGGAACTGGTACCGGTGACTGTACTTTGGGGTCGTGATCCTGAAAAAGAAGATTCTTGGTTCAAGCTTTTATTTACCGATACCTGGTCTACGCCAAGCCGGGTCAAACAGCTGGTCAATATCGGTCTGCATGGTCGCCAGTCTTATCTGGAGTTTCATGAGCCACAATCTTTGCGCGCCCTCATGGAATTTGCCAAAGAAACTTATCCAAATTCAGCGCCAGCGACCTATATTGTCAGCCGTCTGAATGACTATTTGGATGCACAGCGTGAAGTGATCCTCGGCCCTGACCTGTCAGACCGCCGTAATGTGATGCATGGCCTGATTAAATCTCCGGATGTACAGGCGGCTATTCGTAATGAAAGCATCCGCAGCAAAATCAGCATGCTGGAAGCAGAACGTCGTGCGATTGGCTATCTGAATGAAATTGTATCGGACTACTCTCACTCTACCGTACGTTTCGCCGATAAAGCCCTGACCCGTTTATGGACCCAGCTCTATGACGGCGTGGAAGTACATAATTTCAGTACCGTGCGTGAACTGGCCAAAGATTACGAAATTGTCTATACGCCATGTCACCGCAGTCATATCGATTATTTGTTATTGTCTTATGTGATTTATCGTCGTGGTCTGATGGTGCCTTATATTGCGGCAGGTGATAACCTGAACATGCCATTTGTGGGTCAGATCTTACGGGGTGGCGGTGCTTTCTTTATCCGTCGTACCTTCCGCGGTAATGCACTCTATACCACCGTATTTAAAGAATATCTGTATAGCGTGCTGTCGCGTAATACCCCACTGGAATACTTTATCGAAGGTGGCCGTTCACGTACTGGTCGTCTGCTGCCACCAAAAACCGGCATGCTGGCGATGACCGTACATGGTCATTTACGTGGCAAAGCTAAGCCAATTGTCTTTGTTCCGACTTATATCGGCTATGAACGCCTGATGGAAGGTGGTACTTATGTCGGTGAGATGAATGGCAAGCCGAAAGAAGCAGAATCTATTTTTGGCATCCTGAAAACCTTGCGCAAAATTGAACGTATTTTTGGCAAGGTCCATCTGAACTTCGGTGAACCGGTATTTCTGGATGACATCCTGAAACAGCATGGTGCAGAACATATCAAAATTGAAAAGAATGATGATCCGATTCCGCAGCCAGTATCCGACGCAGTCAACAGTTCTGCCCAAGCCATTCTGGAAAATATCAACCGTGCAGTCGTGGTGAATCCGGTTTCACTGCTGTCACTTATTTTATTGGCAACACCGAAACATACGCTGGACGAAGAAATCTGTATCAAGCAGCTGGATACCTACCGTAATCTGCTGGTGGCTTTACCTTATGATGAGCGTATGCAAATTACCTCACTTTCAGGTAAAGAGATTATTGCCTATGCAATGAAGCTCAAGCTGATTAAACGGGTGAAACACGTTCTGGGCGATATCATTGCCATTGAAGATAATCAGGCCGTATTGCTGACTTATTTCCGTAATAACATCGTGCATAGCTTTGTATTGCCGTCCCTGATTGCGGCACTGGTAGAACACAATGGCATGATTCGCCGTGAAGATGCGATCAACGCTAGCAGTACACTCTATCCATTCCTGAAAGCTGAGCTATTCCTGAAATGGAAAGAAGACGAAATTCAGCAACATGTTGATGCTTATATCGATGCTTTACTTGCAACCAATCTGATCAGTGCAGATGGTGAAAATCTGGTAGCGCCAGCACCGAATACTGAAGCGCATCACCAGCTTGAAGTTCTGGCTGCTCCAGTAACCCAAAGTCTGGAACGCTATTACATGACACTGGCTTTGATCACCCAGCGTGGCCCAGGCAATATTTCAACCCGTCAGGTGGAAGAGCTGAGTCATCTGGTGGGGCAACGTCTTTCTGTACTGTATGAATTCAACTCGCCAGAATTCTTTGACAAGGCCTTGTTCCAAAGCTTTATCAAAGTTCTGACGCAAAAAGGCTATATTTGTACCAACGAAGACAATGCCATTGTCTATGATGAGCAGCTGACCAATGTTGCGCAGTATGCAGATCTGGTACTGGATGAAGTGAAGCTGCAAATGCTGCATCACATCACCTCCTTTACCGATGAAGAGTTGAAAGAAGCACTAGATGCGGTTGCGGCTGAACAAGCCAAGAAACGTGCGAAACGCAAGAAAAAGTAAAGTTTACTTAAAGAAAAAGAGAGGTTTTGGCCTCTCTTTTTTTACTTGAGAATTAATAAAAATGATAAATATTCCCTCTCCTTTTAGGAGACAAGCAGCACTGCTGCGCAAGGGAGAGGTGATTTTAAAAAAACCCTCCTCCTAACCTCCTCCCAGAGGGAGGAGGAACTTCCAAATTTATAAATCAGTCTTATTCATCAACTCTAAATAATCCTGAAAACAATCCTGATGCTCTAACTCAAAGCCTATCTTTTCCATTCTTGTGGCATACAGCTTTTTACCCGCCACCCTGTCACTTTCCACTTTCAATATAAATAAACCCATCTGCTGCTGAAACCATTGCAAGACTTCATGCAAAAGTTGTGGCTGATTATTAGTCAAAATATATGAAGAATCAGGATGTTCCACGTGAATCATATGAGCTAGAAAACGTGATAAGTCTTCAATATGAATACGATTCGACCAGTGCAGATTTGGATAACTGATCATTGAGGTTGCCATTTTCTGCATACGTGCCACAGAAGTCCCATAAATCCCACTTGGGCGGATAATGGTACATTGATCAGGATAAGCCGCGAGATACGCCTGTTCCATGTGATGCAGAATTTCACCTTGAGCATCATTCGGATGAATTTCAGTTTCATCATCCACGCTTTCACCTGCATTCTGTCCATAAACCCGGGTTGATGAAACCACCACAATTCTTTTTACCGGATGGGATTTCAAGGCAGTGACGATTGGCTGAACCGAATCCAGATAAATGTGCTGATAGGCTTCGACACCACTCTGTTTGGGACTGAGTAACACATAGACCCAATCAATCGAAGCGACTGCACTTAAATCTAGAGTATGCACATCCTGAATCAGATGAGTTGCGAATGAATCTGTTTTGGGACTTTGGCTAATTGTGCTAATTTGATGACCTTGCTCAAATAATTGTTTAGCTACCCGCTCGGATGTTTTACCATAACCAATAAATAAAATATGCATTCGACACCGAATCACAGACCTGGTTGAGGGGACATGGCTGCAGTCCATCAGTTACAAGGCGTTGGCAATGCCGCCGCTGCTTTACTCGAAAAACTAAATATCTTTAATACTGATGATTTGCTTTTTCATCTACCACGTGACTATGAAGACCGTAGCACGATCATTCCCATGAATCAATTGACAGTGGGACGCAGCTATTTGCTGGAAGGTGTCGTGAAAGGAATTGACTTCCCACCTGGTAAACGTAAGTCCATGGCAGTTTTACTGGATGATAATTCTGGCAAAGTAACGTTGCGTTTTTATCATATTTATAAAGGCATTACCGATCGCTGCAAGCTCGGTAACCGTTTAAGAGTCTTTGGTGAAGTGCGAGTCGGTGCCCGTGGTCTGGAAATGTATCATCCAGAGCTGCAAGTCATTACTGAACATACGCCTCTGCCTCATACCCAACTCACCTCGATCTATCCGGCAACCGAAGGACTGACTCAGCCCAAGCTGCGGGAATATATTAAACAGGCACTAGAACTGCACAGTGATGATTTGCCTGAACTGTTGCCACAAAAATTTAGCAATGGTTATGGCCTGAAGCAGGCACTGGAATATATTCATCATCCGCCATTGGACGCCAATATGTTGCAGCTCACTCAAGGCTCACATCCGGCACAGCAGCGTCTGATTTTTGAGGAACTGGTGGCACATCAAATCAGTTTGCTGACCCGGCGTGCTTTTATTCAGCAGATTGAAGCCCCTTCATTTTCTCCAAGTAAGACCTATGCCAAACAGCTTTTGGCCGGTTTGCCTTTCGAAATGACCGGTGCGCAAAAACGCGTATCTAAGGAAATTGCTATAGACCTGAAACAGAATAAACCGATGCTACGTCTGGTGCAGGGTGATGTGGGTGCAGGAAAAACCTTGGTTGCCGGCGTAGCAGCCTGTCATGCCCTAGAAGAAGGCTGGCAAGTCGCGCTGATGGCGCCAACTGAAATTCTGGCCGAACAGCATTACCTCAACTTCAAGCGCTGGTTCGAACCACTCGGTTTAAATGTCGCCTGGCTTTCCGGCAAGCAGAAAGGTAAAGCGCGTACTACAGCAGAGCAAGTGATCCGTGATGGTAGCGCGCATCTGGTGGTGGGCACACATGCCCTGTTTCAGGAAAATGTCGAGTTTGCCAAACTGGGCTTAGTAATTATTGATGAGCAGCATCGTTTTGGGGTCGATCAACGCTTAGCCTTGAGAAATAAAGGCTTGGATGGCATGTCGCCGCATCAATTGGTGATGACCGCAACCCCGATTCCACGCACGCTTGCTATGTCGGCGTATGGCGATCTGGATACGTCAATTATTGATGAATTGCCACCGGGTCGTACTCCGATCCAGACTGTGACCATTCCGCTGGATCGTCGCGAAGAGGTTCTGCAACGGATTGCCACGAATTGTGCTGAAGGTAAACAGGCTTATTGGGTCTGTACTTTGGTGGAACAGTCGGAAACTCTGGATGCTCAAGCCGCAGAAGCAACCTTTGCCGAGATCAAGGAACGCTTCCCTGAACTGAATATCGGTCTGGTACATGGCAAAATGAAAGCCGATGAAAAACAGGCAGTCATGCAGGAATTCAAAGACAATAAACTGCAGCTACTCATTGCTACAACTGTGATCGAAGTCGGTGTTGATGTCCCGAATGCTTCGATTATGGTGATTGAAAATGCCGAACGGCTTGGCCTGTCACAACTACATCAGCTGCGTGGTCGGGTGGGTCGTGGTGCCAAAGCCAGTTTCTGTGCCCTGCTCTATAAAAATCCATTGTCACAAAATGGTCAGGAACGTCTGCGTATCATGCGCGAAACCAATGATGGCTTTATCATTGCCGAGAAAGACCTGGAATTACGTGGTCCGGGTGAATTGTTAGGAACCAAACAGACCGGTGATATGGGTTTCCGTGTAGCCAAACTGGCACGTGATGATCACTTGCTGAATCAGGCGCACTATGTCGCCCAGCAGATGTTAAAAGATTATCCGAAACAGGCGGATGCATTATTAAAACGCTGGCTACCTGAGGCTCCACGCTATGCCTATGTTTAAGCTGTTACAACAGGGTAAACTCTGGCTGAATCGTTTACAGCCTTGTCAGCTGTGCCAGACAGATTATCAAAACCTGCATTCTGTCTGTCAGGATTGCTGGCAAAAGTTACCTTGGACACATCAGACTATTCAGCATCAGGAAATGCAGTTTCAGGTGGCGTGTGACTATGCCTACCCGATGGATCGCCTGATTCAATTATTTAAATATGAGCAGAAGCTGCATCTGGAACCATTATTGGCAGGTGCATTACTAACCTTAAAATTTCCTAAAGTCAGTGCAGTGGTTCCTATGCCGATTTCAACCGAACGACTGGTTGAACGTGGCTATAATCAATCTTTGTTGCTGGCCAAGCATGTAGCTAAACACTTGCAAGTTCCCGTCTGGCAACCAATTGAACGACTCAAGCAACATTCACAAAAAGGCTTAAGCCGTCTGGAACGTATCGAAGATATTGAAGCCCAGTTCAGGGTCACTATCTCTTCAAAAGTCCGTTATCGTAAGGTTTTAATTATTGATGATGTGGTTACGACTGGCAGCTCAATTCGAGCTTTGAGCCAGCAACTGGAAAAACTGGGCTGTCAGCAGATTTATGCCGCCTGTCTGGCGGGAGCCAAACTTTAAATCAGGCTTGTGCCAGTAAGTTCTTTTTAACCCAAGGTATGACAATTTCTGTAGTCAGTGGTGCAAGTTTTACATCTTCCCGATCTAGATCCACCCATTTCATCTCGGCAATCTCAGCCTCAATATGTGGCTCGCCATCTAATTGCACCAGATAAACATAACTGACCAGTTGATGATCCGGTTCATTGGCAGTTTGAGTTTCAAAACACCCGATAAATTGCTGGATCTCAGCCTGACAACCAATTTCTTCCTGAATTTCATGTAGCATGGTGCGTTCAGGTGCTTCATCCGGTTCCAGCTTGCCACCAACTTGCATAAAACAGTCAGTATTTTTCTTGCAAACCACCAGCAGCTGCTGATCTGAATTCAAAATAATGGCAGCTGCGACAGTAATAATTTTCATGAATTCGGAACGATCAAATGGGAAATACTTATTTTACGAGATCTTCCTGATCGACCATACCCCATTTCGCTTCAGGCGGCTGGTAGTCTTGAAATTTCTGCAAAATTTCTTCGAAATCCTCACTTACGATCAGGGATTTAGTAAAACGTGGCTTGGTAAAACCTTTGTCCGTGGTCATCTGAATGAATTTAAGCAAATCATCATAAAAGCCATCGACATTGAGAAAAGCACAAGGTTTTTTATGAATCCCGAGCTGTGCCCAAGTCCATTGCTCAAAAATTTCCTCGAGCGTTCCTGCACCACCCGGAATGGCAATAAAACCATCGGAGAGTTCTGACATTTTGGTCTTACGTTCATGCATATTATCGACCACATACAGCTTGGTAATATGTGGATGTGCCAGTTCGCGATTCACTAGGGGTCTTGGAATGACACCAATGACCTCGCCCCCTGCAGCTAAGGCACTATCCGCTACAATGCCCATCAATCCGGAACGACCACCACCATAAATCAGTGTTTGCTGTCTTTTTGCCAGGGTTTGGCCTACCTTTTCGGCAATTTGTTTATAACCAGGTTCAGAACCTAGCGCTGAGCCACAGAAAATTGCGATAGAATTCATCATTTTCACCATTGCATTGCCGGTATATAGTACGCAGGCAGCGCCTGAGAGTTTTTTTTCAAAAATAACTGCACAATCAGTGTTTTTATTCAATTCCTTGTCTAAAATACACGCATTTAGATTAACATACTGCGCAAGGGAGAAAAGACAGCATGCTTGAAGCCTTTTACGCCACAGAGCGCGGTAGCCTAGAAGATGCCACCATCAATGGTGATTTCGACCTGCATCCGGAACTGGTTTGGATAGATTTAATTGCGCCTTCACAGGAAGAACAGCAATGGATTCTGGATGCCTATGAGCAAAACCTGCCCACCTTAAAATCTCTGGAAGATATTTCTTCGAGTGCCCGATTTTACCGTGATGATGACGGTATTTTGCACATCAGTACCTATTTCTTAACGAAAAATAAAAATTATCAGGTCGAAAGTGAACATGAGGATGATGCCAGCATCCTCGCGACGGTTCAGACAGTCGCTTTCATTTTGCATAAGGACCGGCTCTTTACCCTGCGTGGTGAAAAGCTGGTAGCTTTCCGGGCCTTTCGTGCCCGTGCGCGTCGCAATGATTATGATATTGACTATAAAGATCCAACTTGGATTCTGCTGGGTTTGCTCGAAGCTAAATTGGATGAGTTGGCCGATATTCTGGAAGACGTACATAAGGATCTGGAAAAATACTCAACCGAAGTTCTGAATAACCGGCATCGTGAACAGATCCTTGATCTGGATGACATGATTACCCGTCTGGCCCAACTGGAAGATATGCTCGGGAAAGCTCAGCTCTGTCTGATCGATTTACGCCGTGTACTTACCTTCCTGTCACGTCCACGTGCCTTAGGCAGTCATATTTATGATGCGGATATTCGAGAACTCAGTGAAGACGTCCGCTCACTGGTCGAGCATGATGCCTTCCTGTTCCAGAAAGTCCGCTTCTTGCTGGATACCACGTCCGGATTCATTAACACTGAACAGAATGATACGATCCGTCGCTTCTCGATTTTACCGAGTATGCTTGCGCCACCCATGCTGATTGCCAGTATTTACGGGATGAACACTGATGTCTTGCCCTTCGCTCAAGGTTCGATGAGCTTTGTGATGGTGAACATTATTATTATGGGCTTCCTGATTGGGCCATTGATTTACTTTAGATGGAAGAAGTGGATTTGAGCGAGCTTTAAAGCACTGCTTTTAAAGCGAAGTGCAAGAAACGCTCCTCATCTGATTCATGCTTATTTGAAAAACAATAAAAAAGCACCTTTCGGTGCTTTTTTATTTACTGAATGATCTGTAAATCATCCTGCAAATGACAGGCCTGAATAATCTTCATCATTTTCTCAGGAACCGCTTTAAACTGTAGCCCTCGTGCTTGCGGAGTTTGGCGCAACCAGCGCACCAGAACTGCCAAAGCCAAAGTACTTCCCTGCTCAAGTCCAGCCAAATTAACTATCACAGGAAACTTGTCCTGTGACTGAATGACGCGCAGACCATCTAGGTAATAGTTCTGCGCATTGTCAGCGTCAATCTTGCCTGAAACCTGCAGTTCCTGATTATTGAATTGAATCACAGCTCACCTATCTTATTTTTTCTTGTCAATCGCCGCTTCTGCATCTGGCTTGAAGTTAGCAATGGCTTTATCCAGATTACCACCATTACGTTTTACTGTAGCCGCAAACTGGTTACGGAACTGCAGACCTAGGTCAATACCAGAAACATTGATGTTACGGATTTTCCATTGTGAACCTTTATCAACCAGCTGGAAAGCAACCGGGATTTTCTCGCCTTTGTTATTAAAGTCGATAGTCACCACAGGATTTTTGCTGTTAGTCGCCTTGTAAGGACGAACGCTGTAAGTCTGGTTACTGAACTTAGAGAAAGCCGTACCATAATTTTCAATCAGGGTTTCACGGAAGTTCTTTTCAAACTGTGCACGCTGCGCCGCAGTACTATACTGATTGGTCGCATAAGTCCCCATCACAATCCGGGTAAACGATTGTGAATCGATATACGGGTCAAGGTTCTGACGGACAATCGTTTTCACAAGCGCAGGATTATTCTGCAATTTGGCATGATCGGTTTTAAGACGATCAATCAAATTGTCTGCAACTCTTTTAATAAAAGCAGGTGGGGCTTCAGACGGTGCAGCAAACACTGTACCAGCAACCATTGTTGAAAGAATGCTTGCAGCAAGCGTTTGTTTTACTAAAGTCTTCACTCAAATCTCCTCAATCTGTTATTCAACAAATGCCGGTTCTGCATTTGTTGTTTCTGAAAATGCAGCTTCTTCTGAGGCACTTTCCTGACTATCTGACGATTTTCCGGCACCACCGGTAATAAATTTCGTCACTAAATCTTCAATTTCCATGGTGCCTTGAGTGTTCGCAATCTGCTCACCACGTTTCAAGTAAGTCAGACCGCCACCTGGAATAATTTTCAGATACTTTTCACCCAATAAACCATTTGTTGCTACCATAATGTAAGCATCTTCATCAATATTGGTGATGGATTTCATGTTATCTAATAGTTGTTTTTCCATTGTTTTTTGTTGCGCAAGATCGGCTGCGGTATAGTCTGAACTATAACGTAACTCTTCCAATGCTTCCTGCTGAACCTGCTTGAGCTGCTCGGCATTAAAAGAAGTCAGAGAGCCATCTAGCGTCATATGGACAGTGGCTAAACGGGTCACCGGATCCAGTGTAATTTTATCGACCTGACCGACTTTCACCCCACTTAAAGCAACTTTAGCGCGTGGCTTGATGCCATTTACATTTTCAAAAGTCGCTGTCATCTGATAGCTATCAGAAATATTGGTGCCCACCAGACCGCTGACACGCATCGCCAAGAAGAACAGGGCGATACCGAAAAGAATGACAAAAACACCAACGGCCAGCTCACTAGTACGTGATTTCATTAAATACCTCCGAACATGACCGCAGTCAACACGAAATCAAAACCTAATACGCACAGCGAAGAATAGACGACCGTACGTGTTGTAGAAGTTGCGATACCTTCTGATGTTGGTTCACAGGCATAACCCTGATAAACCGCGATCCAGGTACAAATTAATGCGAAAACAAAACTCTTGATAATGGTGCCATTCAGGACATCTTTATAGAATCGCACGGTACTTTCCATGCCACTCCAATATGCGCCTTCATCTGCACCTAGAAAATCAACACCCACCATTTTTCCGCCCATAATCCCGACCGCAGCAAAGATCACTGAGAGCATGGGCAAGCTAAAAATACCGGCCCAAAGGCGTGGTGAAATCACCCGTTTTAATGGATCGACCCCGATCATTTCCATACTGGATAATTGCTCGGTCGCTTTCATCAAACCAATTTCGGCAGTTAAGG
The DNA here is from genome assembly GCF_013417725.1 of Acinetobacter sp. YH12233. Taxonomy (NCBI): domain Bacteria; kingdom Pseudomonadati; phylum Pseudomonadota; class Gammaproteobacteria; order Moraxellales; family Moraxellaceae; genus Acinetobacter; species Acinetobacter sp. YH12233. The sequence continues at coordinate 23,179 of NZ_VPDK01000016.1, read as the reverse complement.
CAGAACCGGCACGACCAGCAAATAGTAAGGCAGCAACCACAGGTGCCAATTCACGTAACAAGGTTAAAGCCACTGCAGTACCAAGCATCGCTTCACTACCAAATGTCGACAGAATGGTATACATCTGCAAACCGAGTACTGAACCAATAAACAAGCCAGATACCGCAATGATCAAGAGCGACAGTACCCCGACCCGATACATCTGATAAACAAACAGCTTTACTCCAAGCCAGGTTGGCATGGAAAAGAGAATCTGCAACAGCATCAGTGTTGCAACACCAATTCCCTGAACACGTTCAATAACGCGTCTACCTAAGGCAGCAATGGCATTCATGAACGTACCTCATCACTTAAATAAGCCTGATGACTAAACTGATAATCTACCGGGCCTTCAACCGAACCGGTTAGGAACTGCTGCACAAAGGCTGAAGGATGATTTTTCAATTCTTCTGCTGTGCCCTCACCCTGGATTTTGCCTTCTGCGACTACATAAATGTAATCGGCAATCGATAAAGTCTCTGCCACATCATGCGAAACAATAATGGTTGTTAAATCCAGTGCTTCACGTAGAGAGCGGATTAGTCGAGTTAAAACCCCCATCACAATCGGATCCTGCCCGGCAAAAGGTTCATCGTACATGATCAGTTCAGGGTCCAGTGCAATCGCGCGAGCCAACGCGACACGGCGATTCATCCCACCAGACAGCTCTGAAGGCATCATTTGCTCTGCACCACGTAGTCCTACTGACTCGAGTTTCAAAGCCACAATTTCAGCAATCAGATGTTCAGGCAATTTGGTATGCGCACGAATCGGAAAGGCAACATTTTCATAGACGCTCATGTCGGTAAACAGAGCGCCACTTTGGAACAGCATCCCCATACGTGCACGTGCGGAAAAAAGCTCGGAACGGGACATCTTGGCAATATCTTTACCGTCCAGTAAAACCTGACCCTGTTCAGGCGTCAGTTGCCCACCGATCAATCTTAATAAAGTGGTTTTACCAGTTCCGGAAGGTCCCATAATGGCGGTAATCTGCCCACGACGAATGTTTAAACTGACATCGTCATAAATTACACGCTCACCCCGCTTGAAACTCAAATTCTTGACTTCAATCAAAGACTGAGGATCCTGCGCTGTTTGATTTTTCATAGCTGAGTTTATTCCTGCATTTTTTCAGCATGCATATGACAAAAGAACGAAGTTCAACATGTTAGCATTTGAAAATGAAGGGTCAAGTTCATGGAAAACATAATGCTCCATGCCTGGCCATATATTTCTAGTAATCAAAAATTTTATTTCGACGCGATTTTAACAGACTATGATCCATTTAAAAAACGATATACATAATAAATCAGATTGAACAAAAGCAAAGTTACCGCAATGTAGGACATGTACCCCTCAATAATATGAAAGACTATAAAAAGACACTTTCAGATTACGGATCATCATAAACCTAGAAAAAGTTAATGAATTAGGCATTTTATGCTGAAAAAACAAAAAATCAATGCATAAAAAAAACCAGCACTCAGGCTGGTTTTTTTTTCAGACGTTATTCAATTAGTCATTGAATTTACGACGTGGACGATCTTCACCGAATGAACGCTCGCCACGTGGCTTGTCATCAAAGTTGCGACGCGCTGGACGGTCACCAAAGTCACGTTTTGGACGGTCATCACCGAATGAACGTGCTGGACGATCACCGAAACCACCTTCGCGACGTGCTGGACGATCACCGAAATCACGTTTAGGACGGTCACCGAAACCACCTTCACGACGTGGAGCAGGACGATCACCAAAATCACGTTTAGGACGGTCACCGAAAGAACCTTCACGACGTGGTTTGTAATCTACACGATTACCGCGGTTGTCATCATTACCTTCGAAACGAGGACGGTCACCGAAGTCACGACGTGGGCGATCATTGTTAAACTCGCGACGTGGACGGTCTTCATTGAAGTCACGACGTGGACGATCACCGAAACCGCCTTCACGACGTGGACGATCGCTGTTGAAGTCACGACGTGGACGATCTTCGCCACCGAACGCAGGACGTTCGCCACGAGGTTTGTCATCGAAGCTACGACGTGGACGGTCATCACCACCTTCACGACGTTTGAAATTGCTCTCGCCTTCGAAACGACGACCACCACCGAAGCCACGACCGCCATCACGACGACCGCCACGACCACGACCAGCGCCATCACGGCTACCGCGTGCAGGAGGTGGAGATGGCTCAAGACCTTCAATTTCAGATACATTTAGACGAGCTTCAAGGAAGTCTTCTAGTGCACGGATTTTACCGCGTTCACGATAAGTCGCTAAAGTAATTGCTTTACCGGTACGGCCCGCACGACCTGTACGACCGATACGGTGTACATAGTCTTCGTTCTTCATAGGAAGACCAAAGTTGATCACGTGAGAGATTGTCGGTACGTCTAGACCACGTGCTGCAACATCAGTTGCAACCAGGATTTTTGCACGACCTTCACGGATACTGCGCAGACGACGGTTACGAACGGTTTGTGGCATCGCACCATGCAGAGCAACAACTGATAAACCTGCTTCAGCAAGTTCTTCAGCCAGCATATCTGTATCTTCTTGAGTAGAAGCAAAGACCACTGCCTGATCAACATCTTCTTCGTTTAACCAGTGAGTAAGAAGTTTTTTCTTGTGCTCAAAGCCATCAGTCCAGTGTAAAGTCTGGGTAATGTCAGTATTGGTAGAGTGACCAGTTTCAATTGCAATACGCTCTGGCTCATTCATCATGCGTTCAGCAAGGGTAATGATACGTGGAGCGAAAGTTGCAGAGAACATCAGTGTTTGTTTACGGTTTGCAGCCAAGTCACCGATTGCTTCCAGGTCTTCAGAGAAGCCAAGGTCTAGCATGCGGTCAGCTTCGTCGACGATCAGCGAGTCAACTTTGTCAAGTTTGATTTGACGACGGTTAACAAGGTCAAGTAAACGGCCTGGAGTTGCTACAACAACCTGTGCACCTTTTAACTGCTGGATTTGTTTACCAAATGGCATACCACCCATAATTGCAGCAATACGAACACCTTTCATGTGACGTACAAATGCAATCGCGTCTTGGCATACTTGTTGTGCCAATTCACGAGTTGGTGAAATCACCAGAATAGTTGGTTGAGTCACCGCTTTCATACGTTCTTTAAATGGTACGAAAGTATCTTGGTTAGCAAGTGCGTTCAAAGTTGGGAGAAGGAACGCAGCGGTTTTACCCGAACCTGTCTGGCTAGATACTAAAAGGTCTTTACCTTCTAGTGCAGCAGGGATAGATTGTTCTTGTACAGGAGTCGGAGTAGTAAAACCTAAGCCTTGAAGGGCTTGTTGTAACGATTCATGCAAAGAAAATTCAGCAAAAGTTTTGCTCATAGAGTATTCCACCCGGAAATTGGGTGCTCCATTAAAAATAAAGTCAAATGGACATCGACAAAAAGCGGTACAGCAATTAAACGCTGAAAAGAGATGATTCAGCGGCGATCCGAGTAACGACGATGTGATATAACGCACGCATGATTACGGCATAACCTGAAGGAATCGCTTTAGCGATTGGGGCGCGAGATATCGTCCTCTCTTTGGACCGCACGCGCATACACAATGATAAGAAGAGAAATGTTCAGGTGACGAACAGAAATTAAGTGCGTGCGCAGATTATAGCAGGATTATTCATAAAGTCATCCGCTTTTCAGATTATTTTGTTTAACTGCTAATTTCTTCATCAATTTCTAAGACTTAAACAAGAAAAGAAATGTAATTAATTCTCCAGCCGGTCAATTTTCTTTTTACCAAAGCTGTAAATCATCTAAATATTAGGATATTTATCTCGTAATTATTTTTAAAAAATAAAAAAGGCATCCCGAGAGATACCTTTTTAATATTCGATTTACGGCGTTAAACCCGATTATTTCGCTGCGTCACCCCAAGCAGGAACAACTGCTTGCATAAGAGGTTTCAGCATTTTCATTGAACAAGCCAAAACTTGACCATTTTCCATAGAATCGCTACCACCACGCGCATCAACCACAGTACCGCCCGCTTCTTTCACGATTAACTCGCCTGCTGCAATATCCCAAGGTTTCAAGCCAAGCTCGAAGTAACCATCAAGACGACCAGCAGCGACATAAGCCAGATCCAAGGCAGCTGAACCACCACGACGGAATTGTGCACCTGCTTCAGTCACATTGAGCAATGCATCAAAATGATTCTTGGCATAAGAGACTACTTCACCATTACGTTTAGTACGGTAAGCATGACCAACTGCCAGGAAAGTATTGTTCAGACTGTCTTTAACATTTACACGGATACGGCGCTGGTTCAGCATCGCACCACGACCACGGCTCGCAGAGAATAGCTCATCTTTCACAGGGTCATAAATAACACCGTGTTGAGTTACACCTTTGTGCTGAACTGCGATAGAGATACAGAAATGCGGAAAACCGTTGATAAAGTTTAGTGTGCCATCAAGCGGATCGATCACCCAACACCAATCAGCGTCGTGACCTTTACCTTCTTGCAGACCAAATTCTTCACCAAGGAAACTGTGATTTTTATAGCTTTTACGTAGAGTATCGATGGTCAACTGTTCCAGATAACGATCTACACGCGTTACCGGACCATCAATGCCTTTTTCTTCGACTTGCAGATCGAGTTTATGACGATTTTGATGCGCTTTTAAAAGCTCTTGACCAACTAATTGAGCCGCACGCGCAGCCATCACCACCATAGGTTCCATTGAACACCCACTACAAATTTGAAGATACTGATAAAGAATAATGCATAAAAGCCCGCATATTTTAGCAAATATCCGGGCTTTTTGGGAAAAAATGTGTCGAAACTTTTTAAGCGTTTATAACAGAACGCTTTGACCTAGCTTTAACCAGGCCTCATTGATTGATTTTTCAATGCCTTGGCTATCAAGTCCTGCCTGCTGCAACATCTGGCTATGTGTTGCTTGTGCCATAAAGCTATCCGCTAGACCTAGGTTCAGGATTGGTTTAACGATTTGAGCTTCAGCCAGATACTCATTCACAGCACTTCCTGCGCCGCCCATGACTGCATGTTCTTCAACAGTGACAAACAGACTGGTTGAATTGGCCAGCTGGTTTAATATTTTGGTATCCAATGGTTTGATAAAACGCATATTCACTACGCGTACGCCCACATCATGTTTGCTGGCAAATACCTGAGCAGCTTCCACTGCGGCTTGAACCCGACTACCGAATGCCAGAATAGAAACATATTCGTCATACTGTTCGTTCAGACTGAGCAACAATTCTGCCTGACCGATCTGCATCTCGGTCATGGTTTTCTGGATTTCCACACCCAGTCCATTCCCACGCGGATAACGCACTGCTGCCGGACCATGATACAGATAAGCCGTATGCAACATCTGACGGCATTCATTCTCATCTTTTGGTGCCATGATCACCAGATTCGGAATGGTACGCATATAGGCATAATCATAGGCGCCGGCATGCGTTGGACCATCTTCACCAACCAGACCGGCACGATCGATCCCAAACGTCACATCCAGATTTTGCAGTGCCACGTCATGCACCAACTGATCATAACCCCGTTGCAGGAAAGTTGAATAGATTGCGACGACCGGTTTTAAACCTTCACAAGCCATACCTGCTGCCAGCGTCACTGCATGTTGTTCTGCAATGGCCACATCAAAGAAACGTTCAGGGTATTCTTTGGCAAACTGCACCATACCTGAACCTTCACACATCGCCGGAGTAATCGCCAATAGGCGTTTATCCTGTGCTGCTTCATCACATAACCATTGTCCAAATACATCCGAATATTTCGGTGCTGGATTAGCTACTGCAACTGCATTGAGTTTACTAATCGCATGGTATTTAATCTGGTCACATTCTGCTGGTGCAAAGCCCTTACCTTTTTTGGTATAGATATGAATTAGGCGCGGACCTTTACGTTTTTTCAAGGCTTTAAAGACGTGTACCAGTTGTTTGACATCATGGCCATCATAAGGACCAAAATAATCAAAACCAATGGCTTTAAACAGGTTATCTGCGGCATCAGTTGCAGCCTGATGTAAACGAGAGTTATATAGCCATTCCGGATGTGGCTGTACATAAGCCTCACCATCTTCAGTCACGTTGACGAATTCGCCACGTTCCCAGATTGCAGCAAGATGCTTGGCAAAACCACCAGTACTGCAAGAGATCGACATATCATTGTCGTTCAGAATCACCATCAGGTCAGCCTGATGTGCCACAGCATCATTCATCGCTTCAAAAGCCATGCCTGCTGTCATGGCCCCATCACCAATGATTGATACGACTTCACACGGATTGTTCTGATAACGGCGGGCCAAAGCCATGCCAAGGCCAGCAGAAATGGCGGTAGATGAATGTCCTACCCCAAAAGTATCAAATTCAGATTCTTCACGCGCTGGAAATGCGGCCAGACCATCTTTGGCACGGATTGTAGTGAGCTGTTCACGACGTCCAGTCAACGCCTTATGCGGATAAGCCTGATGACCCACATCCCAGATCAGGCGATCATGTGGCGTATTAAAGCAGTAATGTAAAGCGACTGTGAGCTCAATCACACCCAGATTGGCCCCAAAGTGTCCACCACTCTGACCCGCAGCATACAAAATGAATTGACGTAACTCATCTGCCACTTGAGTGAGCTGGCTTTGCTCGAGTGCACGCAGTTGCTCAGGATGATCGATCGCATCAAGCAACGGTGTTACAGGGCGTTGAGTTGGTATTTCTGTATACAGCATATATGGCAAAGCCTTCTAAAGCCTGGCAAAATCTTAAGCTAGGTCAATGGGGAATAACCGATCATATAGTTGAATTGTAGCAGCTTCAATTCAGCTACGCTTCTAGCGATGCAATATTAAACAGCGATCTCGTCGGGGTGAAAAATTTGCAGGCTACGATTATCCTGAATAATCTTACTATTTATCAACTATTATCGTTCGCTTTCTACAAAAAAGAAAATGTTCTTCATAAATTCAGCTGAGCAATTCTACTAATGTTTAAGCATTACGCTATACTTTAGCTACTTTATTAGGATTTTACGGGTTCAGCTGTGCCTATCGAATTTGTCGCAACTTCAAGATTACCGACCGCTCATGGTGAATTTAAAATTACTGTTTTTCAAGACCCTAAAACTGGCGAAGAACATGTCGCTCTTTCTAAAGGCCTCGAAGAACCAAGTGATGAACCTGTGCTGGTCCGTGTACATTCTGAATGTTTAACCGGTGATGCCTTTGCTTCATTAAAATGCGACTGTGGCCCTCAACTCCAGGCAACACAAAAACTGATTAATGAAGTGGGTCGCGGTGTCATTCTTTATTTACGTCAGGAAGGACGCGGAATTGGCCTGACCAATAAAATCCGTGCATATGCCTTGCAAGACCAGGGTCATGATACGGTCGATGCCAATCTGATGCTGAATTTACCGGCAGATGCACGTCAATATGATATGTGCAGCATCATGCTGGATCACCTAGGTGTAAAAGCCGTCCGCCTGATCACCAATAACCCTTTAAAAATTGATGCACTGAAAGAGCAAGGCATTAATGTAGTGGACCGTGTACCACTCACTGTGGGTCTGAATCCATTCAATGAGCAATACCTCAAAACCAAGCATGAGCGTATGGCACATATGTATCAGAAGGAAGATTTTTAAAAGAATCTCCCCCTGCCCCCTCTTTTTCAAAGAGGGGAAATTTCCTTTTATATAAGTATAGGGAAGCCTCCCTTTTTTAAAGGGAGGTTTGGAGGGATTTATAAGATCCTAAGAGGGATTCTTAAATCGTCATTGAGAAAATCCGGTTCTCTGGCATACGACGCTTTAAACGTAAATCAAAAGCCATGCAAATATTGCGTACAAATGGTTTCCCTTTCTCCAAAATCGTGACTGAAGAGTCTTCAATTTTGATTAGCTGATCCTGCTGCATTTCCTCAAGCTGCTTTAGCACTTCATCAATTTCAGCAAACTGTATGTCTCCACTTTCCCATGAAGTAGTAAAACTACACATCAGATTCAGGATATGTTTACGAATGATCAGGTCTTCCTGAGTCAGGATATGCCCTTTTACCACTGGAATCTGATTCCGCTCTAGCAGTTCATAATATTCTTCAATGGTTTTCACATTCTGTGCGAAGCTATACCAGCTATCACTAATCGAAGAGATTCCGAGTCCGATCATCACCTGAGTTTTAGACGCGGTATAACCCATAAAATTGCGGTGCAAAGTTCCGGATTGAAAGGATTGGTACATGCTGTCTTTTTCTAGCGCGAAATGATCCATACCAATTTCATGATAACCATGCGCTAGGAGCTTTTTCTTACCCTCTTCATAACATTGACGCTTGATCTCATCTTTTGGCACATCCGCATCTTTAAAACCGCGCTGGCCATTCCCTTTAATCCAAGGCACATGTGCATAGCTATATAAGGCCAGACGGTCTGGTAACAATGAATTGGTCTGATCAATAGTATTTAAAACATCATCCAGACTTTGAAATGGCAGACCAAAAACCAGATCATGCGAAATCGATTCATAACCAATTTCACGTGCCCATTCAGTCACCTGTTTAACATTTTCATAAGGTTGAATGCGGTGAATGGCTTTTTGTACGGTTTCATTATAATCCTGCACGCCATAACTGACCCGACGAAAGCCCAAGTCATATAAGCCTTGCAAATGCTCACGCGTGGTATTGTTTGGATGACCTTCGAAGCTGAATTCATGTTCTGCTGCAATCTCGGCTTTGGACAAAATACCTTGAATGAGCTGGGTTAAATTTTCAATAGAAAAGAACGTTGGTGTCCCACCGCCGAGATGAATTTCTTTGATGATGGGTTTCTCTTGCAACAGCTCACAATATAACTCCCATTCTTTCAGCACAGCTTGTATATAAGGCAGCTCGACTTCATGACGTTTGGTCACCCGTTTATGACAGCCACAAAAGGTGCATAAGCTTTCACAAAATGGTAGATGGATATACAGGCTAACGCCTTCAGTCGCATTCGACTCCTGAAAAGAACGTTTTAGTGTCTGCTTCCAAAGCTCTAGTGAAAATCCTGACTCTTCCCAATAAGGTACAGTTGGATAACTGGTGTAGCGAGGACCGGGGACATTATATTTTTGAATGAGAGAATTTGCCTGCACAGTCATGAATGCCTACCACCTTATCAGTCAGGTTAATGCGCTGCATAGAGCGCTGTTAGGGTTATTGTGCGGAGCTCAAAAAAAGAATTCAACCTAGTAGTGTGGTCGGATTTGAGCTGAAGCAAATTGCTCTAAAACATTAGATTGAATGTTGTTACAGATGGTGAGCCTCCAGAAAAACACCTTAATTTTTAGGCCATTTTATGCTTTGATGTAAGCAGTCTTTTTATTTCCCTATGAGGGTTCTGATGCAGCATCCTACCTCTGCAGATATTCAACGCGTTCGCGATTTTCTCCTCGACCTGCAAGCCCGGATTTGTGCCGCGCTGGAACAGCAGGAACGTGCCGGTGGCGGTACAGCTGAATTCCTGATTGATGACTGGGAACGTCCTGAAGGTGGCGGTGGCCGTTCACGTGTGCTGCAAAATGGTACGGTGATTGAAAAAGGCGGTGTGATGTTCTCTCACATCAATATTTCCAAACTGCCCGCTTCTGCCACTGAACGCCATCCGAATATAGCCGGAGCTAAAGCTCAAGCCATGGGTGTATCTTTGGTTATCCATCCTAAAAATCCGAACGTCCCGACCTCACATGCCAATGTACGTTTATTTGTAGCGGAAAAAGAAGGTCAGGATCCGATCTGGTGGTTTGGTGGCGGTTTTGACCTCACCCCTTTCTATCCAAATGATGAAGATGTGCTGTCATGGCACCAGACCGCATATGACCTGTGTGCGCCTTTTGGCGAAGAGGTTTATCCAGAACATAAAAAATGGTGTGATGATTATTTCTATCTAAAACACCGTGATGAGCAGCGCGGTGTCGGTGGCCTATTCTTTGATGACCTGAATCAATGGGATTTTGAAACCTGTTTTCAATATATACAGGCTGTAGGCAATGGTTATCTCGAAGCAATTCTGCCAATTTTCCAGCGCAATCAGGACAAGCCATATACTGAAGCACAACGTGATTTCCAGCTGTATCGTCGTGGCCGTTATGTGGAATACAATCTGGTATATGACCGTGGCACACTGTTTGGTCTGCAGACCGGTGGCCGGATTGAATCAATTCTAGTCAGCCTGCCACCTCTTACCGGCTGGTTATACCGTCCAGAATGGGCCGAAGGATCACCAGAAAAACGCTTGACCGATTACTACCTTAAACCATATGACTGGTTAACAGAATTAAAAACAAAATAAAGCAATCAAAATATTTAAATACAAATTGCCCTCAGATCGAGGGCTTTTTTAATGGATAAATCCTCTATACTGCAACTCAGAAAGATATTTCAGGATCTACTCCTTGATCTTAACTCTGATAAAGATAAATTCTGCTAGGTAAAAATAACAATGTTTAAGCTTCACCTTAATCCTGCTACGTTGGCCTTTTGGCTATTTCTGGCGCTTGGTATTAGTGCGATTAGTACCGCTGTTATCAGTCATAACCTGATTTTAGATGTAGTTGCCATTTCTGTGAGTGTCCTCACGATTGCCGGAACCTTATTTAGTATGGCCTTGCTCTTTGTCGAACATATTATTGAGATCTGTAGTTCCTAAACCTTTAATCTTTAGCCTGCTTTTCACTGCTGACAGGCTTTAGCCCTCCTGCATTTTCACGTATATTAATGGCCATTTCCGCACATGGACATGGTGAAATGAGCAAGCAATTTGCCGTCATTGGCAACCCCATCGAACAATCACGCTCTCCTGAACTGCATCAGGCTTTCGCTGCCAAAACCGGGGTCGATCTGACCTATACCAAACGCCTTGCCCCTCTGGATGGTTTCACAGCCAATATCCAGGAATTTTTTGCTCAGGGCGGTATTGGCATGAATGTGACTGTGCCCTTCAAAGAACAGGCCTTTGCCCAGTGCCAGGTCCTTACCGAACGTGCCAAAATCGCCAAAGCCGTGAATACCCTATGGATGAAAGATGGCATTCTGCATGGTGACAATACTGACGGACAAGGCTTAGTCGAGGCTATTCGTGCTCTTGACTGGACTCTGGAAAATACCGACATCCTGATTATTGGTGCTGGTGGCGCGACTCGCGGCGTGATCTATCCATTGCTACAGGCCGGTGTGAAGAAGATTGTTATTGCTAACCGTACCTTGTCACGTGCAGAACAACTGGTTGCCGATGTAAAAGACGCTGTGCCTCAAGCGGAGTTACAAGCGATTGCCTTAACTGATTTAGCCGGTGAGTTTGATATTGTAATTAATGCGACTTCTGCCAGTCTTAGTGGTGATGCGCTGGTACTACCTGAAGCTCTACAGTTTAAACATGCCTATGAAATGGCCTATGGCAAACCGTCCACTTTTCTGGATCAAGCTCAAGCTCGTGGCGTCCCTACCTCTGAAGGTTTCGGCATGCTAGTCGGTCAGGCCATTGAATCTTTTTATATCTGGAACGGAGTAAAACCTGAGTTGAAAGATTTTCTTTAATTCTGAATATTTTTGAGATGAACGGGTTAGCCATTAATCCGTTCGCTCTTTTCCTTTCATTAAAAATAATAAAATTAAATTGGATTTAATGACATGATTTATCCAATGATTAGACCCTAACATTCGTGTACAATTCATACAAAAATACCCCTAGACAATCTCCCTAAATGTTGATTAAAGTCCAGACAGATAAGCATTTTTAAATAGAAGTGCCTTATTTAAAGATGGAGAGTTCCGTTATTTAATCTTTAAACTTGTCTGATCTTCTCGATTCGCTTTTCTGACATTTTTATTTGTTGTCTTTATCAATGTTTTTTTATCCCCAATGTGAATAATCATAGAGTCGATACAGATAATCCAAAACTATTTTAATCAGGATTAAACGCATGCCAGCATATAAAGCTCCTTTACGTGATATTCGCTTCTTAATGAATGAAGTGCTTGATTACCCTGCACATTACCAAAAACTGTCAAATGGCGAATATGCCGATGCAGATACGGTAGACATGATTCTAGAAGGTGCGGCAGATTTCTGTGAAAATGTACTTTCTCCACTGAACCAGACCGGCGATGCAGAAGGCTGTCATTTTGAAAATGGCGAAGTACGCACACCTAAAGGCTTCAAGGAAGCTTATGATCAGTTCGTGCAAGGTGGCTGGCAAGGTCTGTCTTATCCTGAAGAATTTGGCGGTCAAAACCTGCCGATGTCTTTAAACCTGATCAAATCCGAAATGATGGGTACAGCAAACTGGTCTTTCCAGATGTATCCAGGTTTGAGCGTGGGCTGTATCAATACCATCATCCAGTATGGTACTGACGAGCAGAAAAACACCTATCTACCGCATCTGGTTGCAGGTACCTGGTCAGGAACCATGTGTCTGACTGAGCCACAATGTGGTACCGACCTGGGTCAGGTAAAAACTAAAGCAGAACCGCAAGCTGATGGTACTTATGCGATTTCTGGCACTAAAATCTTCATTTCTGCGGGTGAACACGATTTAACTGAAAATATCGTGCACATCGTTTTGGCACGTCTTCCAGATGCGCCACAAGGCACTAAAGGCATTTCCCTGTTCATCGTACCGAAATTTATTGCCACTGAAGATGGCGGTATTGGTGAACGCAATGCGGTGAACTGTGGTTCGATTGAACACAAAATGGGGATCCGTGCCTCTGCAACAGCGGTACTAAACTTTGACAATGCAGTAGGTTATTTAATTGGCGAGCCAAACAAAGGCTTGCATGCCATGTTTACCTTCATGAATACCGCGCGTATTGGTACCGCAATCCAAGGTATCTGTCATGCAGAACTATCGTTCCAGGGCGCATTGCCATATGCCAAAGAACGTATGTCGATGCGTGCCCTGTCTGGTAAAAAAGATCCAGAAAAAGTGGCGGATGCGATTATCCACCATGCTGATGTACGCCGTATGCTGTTGACCCAGAAAGCGATTGCTGAAGGTGGTCGTGCCATGATCTATCATGCTGCACAAATCGCAGATAACATGAATGATGCTCTGCTGCGTGGTGATACTGCTGAATTTGAACAGCAGGATGATCACTTAGGTTTCTATACCCCTATTCTGAAAGGCTTCCTGACTGAAATGGGTTATGAAGCAGCGAACCACGGTATGCAAGTATTTGGTGGTCATGGTTACATCAAAGAATGGGGCATGGAGCAAATCGTTCGTGATTCACGTATCTCTACCCTGTACGAAGGAACGACTGGCGTTCAGGCACTTGACCTGATTGGTCGTAAGGTCCTGCTAACCTCTAAAGGTAAAGTGATTCGTGATTACACCGCTGAAATTCTGAAATTCTGTGGACAGCATGCACGCAATAAATACATGCGCCGTTTTGCCTGGGACCTGACCAAGCTATGTGCACAGTGGAATGCGTTAACTGTACGTATCATGCTGGCAGCACGTAAAGACCGTGACATCGTATCCTCTGCTTCTGTGGACTTCCTGATGTTCTCAGGCTATGTAATGATGGCTTACTTCTGGGCACAACAAGCTGCAGTGGCTTCAGCGAAACTGGTTGCTGGTGATGGTGCAGAAGTTCCAGAGTTCTACAAAGCGAAAATTAAAACTGCTGATTTCTACTTTGAGCGTTTATTGCCACGTGCCCAAGGCCATGCTGAAGCAATGGTGAATCCATCCAAAACCATGACTTCACTGGCAGCAGAACACTTCAGTTTTGATTACTAAGTCAAAAGTTTAGGTTTTAGCTTTAAAAAGAGCGCTACGGCGCTCTTTTTCATATGTCAAAATGATGACTGGATACAAAGAAAAATCTGCTGCGTACACAAACTACACAAATTTATATCTATAATTTTCAGACGTCTATTAAATAATCCATATAATTTACTTGAATATCTATAAATACAGGGTATGATGGCGATAACTAGAAAAATTCTTGTTTTGGTTAGTCTTCTTTTAAGTATCGCAGTTTTAGTCATAAACCTTCGTTTTAAAGATCAATAAGCTCCATCCTTTTTATTTTTCAAAGTTACAGCTAGTCATCTGAAATTTTGACTATAAATCCATAAGATTCAATAGGTTATATTATGTCTAACACAGTTACCGGTACAGTAAAGTGGTTCAACGAAACTAAAGGTTTTGGCTTCATTCAACAAGACAATGGTCCAGATGTTTTCGCTCACTTCAGCGAAATCCAAGGTTCAGGTTTCAAAACTTTAGCTGAAGGCCAAAAGGTTTCTTTCAGCGTAGCTCAAGGCCAAAAAGGTCCTACAGCGACTAACATCACTGCAATCTAATATTGCGAAGATGAAAAAAAGCACTCATTAGAGTGCTTTTTTTGTACCTTAAATTGACTAATTTTAGTTTCCAGATCAATTAATTAAATTTAAAAGATAATTAAATATTCGCTTTTCATTCATCATCTTGTCCTAAATTTCTTCATCTGATTTTAGTCAGGTTAAAACATGAAGAAACTGAGAAGAATTTTGATGATTTTAAAATCAAAAATTGCCCATAAAAATATAGAAGCTTTAATAAAAATTGTTATTTATTAATTACTTATATACGAAATTAAAAGAAATTCTGAAATTTACAAAAGTCTTGTCTACGGCTCCATCTTCCCTACATCACTGACTCCTATGATGAACTCATTGAATAAATATGAGTATGATCATGAAAAAATTAGTTTCTTCTTTAATGATTGGCTTGATCGCAACAACAGCTACCATGTCAGTAATGGCAGCTCCTGGACCGGATCATCGTCATCCAACGCCAGCAGCGCATCATTTTGATAAGAAACCAATGCCGCATAAAGGGGGTTTCCATAAAGCACCTCCTAAAGCGCATTTTAACCAGCATGATCGTCATGATAAGTTTGGCAAGAAAGACCATAAAGGCTTCTTCAACAAAAATCATCACAATGGCCCGCATCACAAGTTGCCACCTAAGTATCGTTAATCCGAATGGCTTAAATGCATAGTGGAGAGAGAAGAAAAAGCCCGATGTAACTCATCGGGCTTTTTCTTTTTAAACTGGATTAATTATTCGGATAGATTAGGCAATTAAAGAAACTCTTCCAGCACAGAGTTTAAAAAGATGTGACCTTGCTCAGTACATGCCAGACGTTCTGCATCTTCTACCATTAATTGACGTTGGCGCAATGAAGTCAGCAATTCATCCAGTGTATCCAGACTATAACCTGTTCGTTCAAGATAAAGCTTCGCTTCCACACCCTCATTTAAACGTAAGGCATTCATCATAAATTCAAACGGCATATCTGCCGCTTCGATGCGCTTAAACTGCAAATGTTCTGCTGGCACTTTGGCTAAATAGTCTTTGGGCAAACGGGTTTTCTGGAAACGGTAAACACCATCCGGTTGAGTCACTTTGCCATGCGCCCCTGCTCCAATGGCCAGATAATCACCAAATTGCCAGTAATTCAGGTTATGTGCCGATGGTAATTCTTTACGCCAGGCAGAGACTTCATAATTGATAAAGCCATTGGCTTTTAAATAAGCCTCGCCCTGTTCCTGAATCTCTTCCAGTACTTCATCGACCGGTAAAATCGGCTGAGTACGGAAAAACACAGTATTCGGCTCAATAGTTAACTGATACCAGGAAATATGCGTAGCACCATTCTCGACTGCCAGTTTCAGGTCATTGAGTGCCTGCTCTAGTGTCTGTTCAGGTAAGCCATGCATCAAATCCACATTAATCCGTTGAAAACCAGCATCACGCGCCAGGCCAATCGCCGAGATCGCATCTTCATTGCTATGGATTCGGCCCAGCTTTTTTAAGTGCTCGGTATTAAAACTTTGCACGCCAATAGAAAGACGATTAATACCAGCTGCTAAATAGCCAGCAAATGGATCATGCTCCACCGTACCTGGATTGGCTTCCAGTGTGATTTCACAATTCTCTTCAAAAGGAATCAGTGCTTTCAGTTCGGTAAACAGCCACTGATAACCTGCAGCAGAGATCAGTGATGGCGTTCCCCCACCGATAAATACACTATGAATCGAACGGCCTTGGGCAAAATCAACCTGAGTTTTAAAGTCCTCTACCAGCACATGCAGATATTCCTGCTCCAGCTCGAGAGACAATTCCCCATCAGGCACGGCATGCGAGTTAAAGTCACAGTACGGACATTTACGTACACACCACGGCATATGGATATACAGGGATAAGGGAATAAGTGCAGGATTCAATTCAGCCAAAGAACTACTCAAAAACAACTACAAGATCTAGCGTAATTTTAACATGACTCGGCAACAACACTGCTAAAATTAAAATCGCCATCACCTAATGCTTAAAAATTTAAATAGAATTAGATAGTTAAAATTATGAAAATATCCTCCCAGCTCCTTATTTTACTGCCTTTGGTCTTTGCAATCGGGGTCTTGCTGACCTTACAGACGGCTATTAATACCCAATTAAAAGAATATTTATATTCTCCTATTCAAGCTGCATTTTTTTCCTTTTTGATTGGTACAATAGTGCTTGCCGGCATCGTGCTGTTTCAGTCACATCCCAAACCAGGCTTACAGGAGCTGATGGCAATTCCCTGGTATCTCTGGTTAGGTGGTTTTTTGGGTGTTTATGCGATCAGCATGAGCATTTATGCTGCACCTAAAATGGGCTTCCTGACACTGACCGGAATGATTATTTTTGGTCAGATGGTGATGTCCATGATCGTCGATCAGTTTGGTCTGCTGGGCAATGAAAAAATGCCGGTGAACTGGCAACGTCTTTTAGGTGGCGTGGTGATTTTTATTGGTGTGCTTCTCACTTTACAACGCTAAACCTTATCTCTAAGCACATGATCACTAATGAGTAATTTTTGTGTCGAATGTTTTGACAGCCACAACCCGTCGTTATGAATTAAAACAGCTGTTCCATCTGATGTTGCCCATTCTGGTCACACAATTCTCCCAGGCAGGTTTGGGCCTGATTGATACCATTATGGCCGGGCGTCTCTCACCAACTGATCTGGCAGCGATTGCGGTTGGTGTCGGCCTCTGGATTCCAGTCATGCTACTGTTTAGTGGCATTATGATTGCTACTACACCTTTGGTAGCGGAAGCGAAAGGCGCACGTACACCTGAGAAAATTGCCACAATTGCGCGGCAATCATTGTGGGTCGCATTCATCCTTGGGGTGATTGCGGGTCTGGTTTTACAAGTTTTGCCCCTCTCTTTACCTTTACTAGGTGTCCCAGAAAGCTTGCAACCTAAGGCTGGTCTGTTCCTACATGCCATCGGCTTTGGTATGCCTGCTGTGACCATGTATGCGGCTTTACGTGGTTATTCTGAAGCCATTGGTTATCCACGTCCGGTCACTGCTATTAGCCTCATGGCGCTACTGCTTTTGGTTCCATTAAACTTCATTTTTATGTATGGAGTTGGCCCTATTCCGGCACTGGGCAGTGCCGGTTGTGGTTTTGCCACAGCAATTCTGCAATGGTTAATGTTACTCAGCTTGGCGCTGTATATTTTTAAAAATCGGGTTTATCAAAGTAGTCAGCCATTTAGTCACTGGGAAAAGCTGAACGGATATTGGCTGAAACGGATTTTAAAGCTGGGCTTTCCGATCGGACTGGCAATTTTCTTTGAAGTGAGTATTTTTAGTACCGCAGCGATAGTCTTGAGCCCATTGGGTGAAACCATTGTGGCCGCTCACCAGATTGCTATTTCTGTTACCTCACAGCTGTTCATGATTCCGATGTCTCTCGCCATTGCACTAACCATTCGGGTGGGAACTTATTATGGTGCACAGAACTGGGATGCCATGCGTAGAGTACAAGGCTTAGGTCTGATGACCGCGACGATTTTGGCTCTGCTCATCATGTTATTACTCTGGGTGTTCCGTAGTGAAATCGTAGCGCTTTATACCTCTGATCCTATGGTGACCCAGATTGCGCTTTATCTGGTGCTCTTTGCAGTGGCCTATCAGCTGATGGATGCCTGGCAGATCAGTGCTGCAGGTTGCTTACGCGGTATGCAGGATACCAAAGGCCCAATGTGGATCACCATGATTGCCTATTGGGTGATTGCCTTCCCGGTGGGGGTTTATTTGTCCCGGTTTGGAGATATGGGGGCGGCAGGCGTCTGGGTCGGACTGATTGTCGGTCTCAGTGTGGCTTGTGTCCTGCTGCTGGCACGGCTTTATGGTAATAATAAACGTTTAAGCCAGCATGCCTAATCCTCTTATTATTTAAAAAGATGCATTGAATTACTGATTTAACGCATCTTTTAATCCCTGTGGAATTTCCGACTCATCCGCCACTTCCTTAATCACCACTTGCCCGACAATGACATCTGTTCCATTAAAGGTCATGGTCGGTGCACCATAAAGTTCATAGCCTTCATTGAGTGCCTTGGTCACACGGGCACAAAAATTCACATCATCTTTACCAGTAAAATATCGATAGACTTTCATTGAAATTTCTTGATCTTGAGATGCGATTATTTTAAGACTTTCATCATGGAAAGGCACTTAAAAATCATGCTTTGCTCTCTCCAGAATAATTAAATAATTGATTTAAAAACTGCCGTACATACGCCGAGTTGGTTTAAAAATTGCATAAATCAAATAAACAATATCAAGCAAATATGAATACTTTGAGAAGCTTTGCAACATAACATCTACAATTAAATATAGGCAATTTATAGTTTGTCACCTATGATCAAATACACCCATAAAAATGGTGATTTTGAGGAATCTCGCATGGCAAAAACGGCTCGAACGCCTGGTCGCCGCTTTATGAAATTGGCTGGAATGACCGCAAGTATTGCAAGTAAAACCCTATCCAATTCGATTAAAAATTTAACTGCGGATGAAGAGCAGAAAAATGCTGCACGCAGTAAATTATTTCAGGATATTGGAGTACAGATTGCTGATACCTTGGGGGAAATGAAAGGTGCGGTGATGAAAGTCGGCCAGATTGCCTCACAATATAAAGATATTTTCCCGCCTGAAGTTGCTCGAGCCATTTCCAAATTGCAGCGTCAGGCTCCACCGATGCCATTTAAAGAGATTCAGTCACAGGTTGAAAAAGAATTAGGTAAATCTTTGCAGGACCTATTCCAGCAGTTTGATGAGCAGCCTTTTGCCGCAGCCTCGATCGGACAGGTGCATAAAGCGACTCTACCCGATGGTCAGCAGGTTGTGGTCAAGGTGCAATATCCGGGAGTGGAAGAAGCCTGTGAAAGTGACCTGAAACAGGTTCGTCTGGCCTTGCGTTTGATGGGTGTACTAAAAATTGACCGCAAATTGCAGGATCAGCTATTCAAGGAAATCCAGCATAGTCTGGACAATGAACTCAATTATGAAATTGAAGCTCAGAATCTGGAAGTGGCACGTGCCTTTCATGAATCGCTCGATCACCAAATTGTGATTCCGAAAGTATTTAGTGAATATTCTTCCCGCCATATTCTGACCCTAAGCTTGGAACAGGGTGAAAGTATGGAAACAGCCAGCCAATGGCCGCTAGAAACCCGTAATGCCCTAGGCCGCCGTTTATTCCGTGCGATTGGTCAGGAAATTTTCTATCTGAAACGTTTCCATTGTGATCCGCATCCAGGGAACTTTGCCTTCCGTGAAGATGGCTCGGTGATTATTTACGATTACGGCGGTGTTAAAACGCTTTCTACCGAGATCATTACTCATTTCAAAGAGTTGATCCATGCAGCCCGTGACAAGGATATTTCGACCATTGAACAGCAACTGGATGCCTTGCATACCCTGACAGAAACCGGAAAATTCCCGGCCGATCTGTATGAACAATGGCTAGAAGTACTGATGCGTCCTTTAACTACCAATTATGATTTTGCTGAAAACTCAGCACATCATGATGGAATGGAATTGCTCAAACCTTCTCTAAAATATTGGGATGTATTCAAACCGTCGCCAGATACCCTGATGGTGAACCGTACTATTTCCGGACAATACTGGAATCTGATTCATTTGAAAGTACATGATGATTTGAGTGATGTATTTGAGGAAATTGTGCCAAGTCGCAGTTAGATTGAAGTAATAAGCTTACAAGCTGTAACCCTACTTCACTTGAAATATCAAATGTTACATTATAACATTACTCTTAAATTACAAGAGGAATATTACGATGCGTCCAGACATTCATCCCGAATATCGAGAAGTCTTATTTCATGACACCAATGCTGATGCCTACTTCGTGATTGGCAGCACCATGACTTCTAGCCAGACCAAGGAATATGAAGGTAAGACCTATCCTTATGTCACCCTGGATATTTCGAGTGCTTCACATCCGTTTTATACCGGTGAGCAACGTCAAACCAGTAATGAAGGTCGCGTAGCGAGCTTTAACAAACGTTTTGCCCGTTTTAAACGTGGTTAAACTTAAAACCTCCAATTTTTCTCTCAATTTAAATCGTGGTTTATGTCAGGAAATTACCTCCAATTTCCTGACTTTTTTATGCCTGCGCTAAAGCCAACTGGGTGAAATAAAAGCCCACACCCAGCATAAATACTCCGACAATCACACTAGAGATCACATAACTGAGGGCAATCGTGACTGCACCCTGCTTAAGCAGCTGAAAAGTTTCTAGGCCAAAACTGGAAAAAGTCGTAAAGCCGCCCAAGATGCCTACCATCAAAAATAGCCGTGCTTCAGTTTGCAGGAAACTGTATTTCTGGCTAAAGGCAAAGAAAATCCCGGCACACAGGCAGCCTATAACATTGATCCACCAGGTCGGCCACGGAAATATCATCTGTGGCTTGGCAATTAACATTCCTGTTCCATAACGCAGTGTTGCCCCGATTGCCCCGCCCATTGCCACCAATAGCCAGTTCATGTCTACACCATCCTTATCCGATCTTAACTTTCGTCAGCCACTATGTGGGACGAGAATAATGAATAACATCATGCACCTAAAATTGCAGAATGAACATGGATCTTTGCCAAAAAATTGGTATATTCGACGCCATTCAAATTGATTTAAGTCTAGAGGGAATCCACATGGCTCAGGAATTACTGGCTCAATTGGCTGCGGGCGAAGCTAAATTTGCAGATGTGATTGCATATATCGATGCGCGCTATGCTCATACACCCACTGCTTTTAAAAATGGTCAACAGGCTAATGCTGCCACTGAAAACCAAGGCAGTGCCAAAGTATTTTCATTTGCCCAACTGAATGGCCTAGATCAGGCACAAACCTTGAGCCTGTTTGCAGAACACTATGCGGCTGTATTGGCAACACCAGAAGCAACGGATCATCAGAATATCCGCCAGTTCATGCAAAATGGCTGGGATGGCATTGCGTTTGAAGGTGAAGCACTGGCTGCCAAATAAGTTATTCTGCCAAATAAAAAACCGCCTATTTCTGGCGGTTTTTTATATCAAAATAACAGAACAAAATGACATTCATATTTAAGATTAAAATTATTTTTTGGAAAAAGTAGTTCACTTTAAAAATGAAAAACTCTGAGGCTACAAATAAATTAAATATCAATAAAGCCTGGTCACCCAGAAGCACTCTAAACGCCCCTTTCAGAAAGCTCTAAGTTTTCCAGTGTTAACCTTTACCTACTTTCTCAATCCACTTGATTGAGCTGACCCGAAACACTTCACAAGCGCCATCACCGGTATCGGTTGGAGTTAAAGAGGATTTCCAGACGAGGTCTTTATCACGTACTTCCACCAGTTCCCCTTGCAAACGCACCAGGTCACCCCGTTTTACCTGTTTAATTGCTTTGGCAATTTGTGGATTGGCAGGGATGATGTGCATATTGGATACCATCTGTTTAGCCTGTTCAATAGGCACTGGCACGCGATCCATTTTCCAGTTCAGGTAACGGTTATACTGGTTGACTGTAATGTGCCGGGCAATTTCAGGTTGTGCAAACAGCCCCCAACTCACCGCATAATCGATCGGAGAGAACTTGGCCTGCTCATCGTCGGTATAAATTTTTGATCCGAGAATGCGGAAATCACCTTTAAACGGCTGCAAGACTGAAATAGATTGGTCTTTAGCCATCGGTGGCAGTCCTTTGGCAACATTATGGTCTACAGAAGTGTGACCATAAAGCGGTAGTAAAAGACTGGCCGCCAAAGCATAGTATCGAAGATGTTTGAACATAATTCTGTCTTTATTCCATCAAATCTTTTCAAGAATATCTTGCTTGATAGTACGATTTTTTTAATGAATAAATAGTTGAAATTAGTAACAAGTTGATCAATTTTGGTGAGCGGAGGGCTTTAGCTAATCTGATTATTTTCGGTTAATCTAAGCCTGTCTAAGAATCATTTGAATGCGACCATGCTGTATAAATTCTATCAACAACATATTTTTCCACATTTGCTAAATCAGGTCATGCAGACCCCATCCCTGATGGATTTACGCCGCGAATTATTATTGCCTATTACAGGTGAAGTCCTGGAAATTGGCTTCGGTACAGGATTAAATCTGCCTTTTTATCAGGCCGTCGATAAAGTCTATGCGCTGGAACCTAACCCGGACATTTTTAAACTAGCTCAGCAGCGTATCAGTCAAAGCCCTTTTGCGGTCGAACAGATTCAGGCCCGTGCAGAAGCCCTGCCTTTTGCAGAGAATAGTTTGGAAAATATCGTATCAACCTGGACCTTATGTAGTATTCCAGATCTGCACCAAAGTCTGCATGAAATTTACTGGGTTCTGAAGCCAGGCGGCCATTTTCATCTGGTTGAGCATGTATTAAACCGAGAGCATCTCAACATTCAGCGCTTACAGCATTTACTCACCCCGATTCAGAAGAAAGTGGCAGATGGCTGTCATCTTAACCGGGATATTGAAACCGCTCTTTTAGAGGCTGGGCGAATTCAAACATGAGGTGCGACAGTTTCAAAAGCCTTATGATAATCAACAAGCTGAGCAAATTTCTCTAATGGTGTAAGCCAATCTAACGCTTTTCTAGGACGAGTATTCAGTGACATGGCGACTTGATTTAAATAATGCTGATCTGCCTGATTTAAATCAATCCCTTTAGGTAAATATTGCCTAATTAAACCATTCATATTTTCGCATGTACCTTTCTGCCATGGCGAATGTGGGTCACAGAAATATA
>NZ_VPDK01000015.1:0-71876 GCF_013417725.1 Acinetobacter sp. YH12233 | reverse complement strand
AGGCTGTTTTGGAAGCAGGAATATCAACACAAAAGCATTGAATAATTTTTTTAATCTTGTAGTGACTTAATTTACTGTTTTCTATCATGATTCTAGACTAACATAATCATTTTGCTAGTCTAGAGCCTTATTTTTTGAGGTTCTTAATAAAAAATTAGATGGTTACAACTCAATTCAAACCCAAGAAGAAATATTAAAAGCTATGAATTGTACCCATAACAGCCTATTCCATATTTGGCAGCGCCATGATGCAGATAAAATATTTAAATCTATTAAATACTAATTTTTTCTTGTACAAAAAAATTAAATGATGCGTATTTCATAATCTTATAAATATAAAAAAGCCTCTAAAGTAATTAATTATTTTAGAGGCTTATGCAAGCTAATTAAGCATTACATATTCGGGTAGTTCGGACCACCGCCACCTTCCGGTGTTACCCAGGTGATATTCTGAGATGGATCTTTGATGTCACAGGTCTTGCAGTGCACACAGTTCGCGGCGTTGATCTGGAAGCGTTTCGAACCGTCATCATTTTCCATGATTTCATACACACCTGCCGGGCAGTAGCGCTGTGCAGGCTCATCCCATTTCGGCAGATTCACATCTACCGGAATCGAAGCATCAGTTAACTTTAAGTGCGCAGGCTGGTTTTCTTCATGCACCGTATTCGATACAAATACTGAAGACAGACGGTCAAAGGTCAGCTTGCCATCCGGTTTTGGATAGTTCGGCTTGAAGTTCACTGCATCGACCGTTTTCAGAGTTTTAAAGTCTGGCACCAGATCATGTAGGGTGAACGGCACTTTAAACACGTTCTGGTCGATGAAGTTGAATGCACCACCCATCCATTGACCGAACTTGTGCATTGCCGGGCCAAAGTTACGTGCGCTATACAACTCTTCTTTCAGCCAGCTATTGTTGAACTTGTCTGTATAAGATGTGAGTTCTTTAACAAAGAAGTCTTCGCCTTCGGTCACACGCGCAATCGCCAGATCACCACCTTTTTCTACACCGGCAGCAATCGCTTCAAAGACTGCTTCGCCACACAACATGCCTGATTTCATCGCAGTGTGTGAGCCTTTGATTTTGGCAAAGTTCAGGAAGCCTGCATCATCACCAATTAAAGATCCACCCGGGAAGGTAAATTTCGGCAGGGAGTTAAAGCCACCTTTAGTTACTGCACGCGCACCATATGAAATACGCTTGCCGCCTTCCAGGTACTGTTTGATCAGTGGGTGGGTTTTCCAGCGCTGCATTTCCATAAATGGATACATGTGTGGATTTTCATAAGAAAGATCCACGATCATGCCTAGGGTTACCTGATTGTTTTCAGCGTGGTAGAGCCACCAGCCACCTGAAGAACCGGTTTCAGATAAAGGCCAGCCTGCACCGTGCATTACCAGGCCTGGTTTGTGTTTCGCTGGATCGATTTCCCAGAGTTCTTTAATGCCGATCCCGTAGTGCTGCGGATCAGCATCTTTATCCAGATTGAATTTTTGGATCAGGCGTTTACCTAAATGACCGCGACAGCCTTCAGCAAAAATGGTGTATTTGGCATGCAACTCATAACCTGGTGCAAAGTTATGCGTCGGTTCGCCATCTTTACCAATACCCATGTCACCGGTTTGGATACCTTTCACCGTACCATCTTCATGATACAGAATTTCAGAAGCAGCAAAGCCCGGGAAGATCGATACTTCCAGCTCTTCGGCTTTCTGGCCTAACCAGCGCACCACGTTACCCAGTGAGATCACGTAGTTACCATCGTTATGCATAGTTTTAGGCACCATCCAGTGCGGTGCTTCTTGTGATTTTTCATCTGAAAGAAGGAAGAAAGTTTTGTCTTCTGTCACTGGCACATTTAAAGGTGCACCTTCTTCTTTCCAGTTCGGGAATAGTTCGTTCATGGCACGTGGTTCAAGCACAGCACCCGAAAGAATATGTGCACCGACTTCGGAGCCTTTTTCTACGACACAAACGGACAGATCATTTAAATTGTTTTCAATTGCAAGTTGACGGATCTTGATTGCAGCAGACAGGCCGGCAGGACCCGCACCTACGATCACAACGTCAAACTCCATCGATTCACGTTCGATGTGTTCCATGTAGGACTCCTCATATTTCTATTCGGTGGCAACCATAATCGGATGATTGGGTGCTGCCATGAGTGTTCTGAATTCCTAGACACAAAAATAGTAGTGTCTTTAAGCATCTGGGCTAGTATAGTTTTAAACCCAGGTTAAGCCAATTGGCTGAAACATATTATTTTTCCGTCATTAAGGTCTTCTTTATATGAATAAGTCAGCACCCGATAAAAATCCGACGAAAAAAGTAGCTTCTAGCGATGATAAAAATTTAATGGATATCGCACAATACTTAAAAGATGCACAGGGCAGTCACAAAAGGTCAATCCCGCCTTTGGATCAATGGCAGCCAAAGCATTGTGGCGCAATGGATCTCAAGGTTTTGGCCAATGGAGAATGGTGGCACGAAGGTCAATTGATCAAGCGTCAGCCGATGATAGACCTGTTTTCCACGGTACTCTGGAAAGAAGAAGGAAAATTCTATCTAAAGACGCCGGTTGAAATGATTGAAATCGAGGTCGAAGATGAACCTCTGTTTGTAAATCAGGTCGATCAGGTCAAGATTGAAGGCAGGACTTACCTGCAACTGACCACCACGACTCAGGACATCATTATTGTCGATAGCGAACATCCTATCTTTATGCGTCAGTATCAGGATGAATTGCGCCCTTATGTGCATGTGCGTTTTGGAATCAATGCGCTTATTCAGCGGGCTGCTTTTTTACATCTGGTGGAGATGGGCGAGCTTGGTGAAAATGCTGCTGGAGAGACGGTTTTAAGCTTGAAAAGTGGTGATTTAGACTTGCATTTAAGCACCTGAGGTTTAAGCTTTGTCGCAAGGTCATTTGAAACAAGCAACTAGCAACGTTATGAGCGCTATCCAACCGATTTATCCCTTAGTAGATCCCATGCCTAAAGCCAGTGCTGATGCACCTATCGGGATTTTTGATTCTGGTGTGGGAGGGTTGTCGGTTGCTTTGGAAATTGCCCGGTATTTGCCCAATGAACGCTTTGTTTATTATGCCGACACGGCTTACGTACCTTATGGGCCCCGTAAAGATCAGGAAATCCGTGACCTAACTGCGCGAGCGATTGAATGGCTGTATCGTGAAGGCTGTAAAGTTGCAGTCGTTGCCTGTAATACCGCTTCTGCATTTAGCCTGGATTATTTACGTGAGCATTATGGTGAAAACTTTCCTATCATTGGACTGGTGCCAGCGCTCAAACCTGCAGTCCTCAATACCCAATCCAAAACGGTGGCCGTTCTGGCCACACCTGCAACCTTTCGTGGCCAGCTGATTAAGGATGTCATGACCCGTTTTGCCGAGCCGGCACAGGTCAAAGTAATTCCGGTGACCTGTCTGGATCTGGTGCCTTTTGTAGAAGCCGGTCAGCAGATGAGTCCTGAGTGTCTGGCGACATTAACTCAGATTTTACAACCGGTTGTTGATCAGGGTGCTGATTATTTAGTGCTAGGATGTACACATTACCCCTTCCTAAAATCGTCAATTCAGTATATTTTTGGTCAAAAGCTGACATTAATTGACTCAGGATTCGCGGTTGCGAGACAAACGGCCCGAATTTTGATCAAAAATGGGTTATTATTTGAACATGAGTGCAAGGACAGTCTAAAAATCCGACTTGTGGTTAGTGGTCAAAATGCTGAACAGCTCCAGCCGATTTTAGGGCATCTGATTCCAGCCGATATTAAATGGCAGGTCAGCAATATGGAGACAGAAGTCAGCTAGGCGACCGTCACTCATCTTATAATTTTGAAAGATATATTTTTATACTGGGGTCGTCATATTGTGTCAGGGCAGGGTTTAGCCGGCCAGATCAATGTGCAGTAAAAGAGGATAACCAATGCTCGATAAACGTTATCAGGTGTTTATCTCCACCTCTGGTGCAGAAATGCAGCCAGAGCGGATCATCTTGTCACAAACTTTGGTCGGCATGGGTTTCTTTTCCTGGGGGCTGGAACAACGCACTCCTTTAAATACTGCATTTGCACGTCGCCAGATTGATGATTGTGATTATGTGGTGATTCTGCTGGGTAGCCAGTATGGCGAGCAGTCGGTTTCCGGTGTAGGTTATATGCATCTGGAATACATTTACGCTGTGACCAAGCAGAAACCGATTATTGTGTTTATGCATGAAGATCCGGCTTCACGTGATCCTTCCTTGCACGATGCGAAACCTGAATTACAAGAAAAATTTAAAGAATTTCGTCAGTTATTGCAGCAGGAAGCTGATCAGGTCTTTTGCTATCGTACCTTGCGCGATCTGGAAATGGCGGTACGTTTGAACATGCCGCAAATGCTGGAACGTTATCCGGTAAGTGGCTGGGTACGTCCTCAGAATACTCAAGCCTTGCATGACGAGATTGACCAGCTCAAAGCTAAAGTGGCCCAACTGGAACGCGATGGGGGGACACGTGAAGTGGATCCTTTCCTGAGCCTGCCGAAAGTGTCTATGCATGAAGTTTTCTCCTTCGAATACCGTATGCATGCTTATCAGGATGGTAACTTTAAAGAGCTAAAAGTTCAGAAGAGACTGACCTGGGCACAATTGCTGGCTATTCTCGGCTCTACATTCATTAATCCGACGCCGGAGGAATTTTTCTCCAAGCGTATGAATGAGTATTTGAATGAAACCGGTCTGGAAGATGCACGAGCGGAAATGCCGCGCGCGCATGCTGTAGCCCGTGCCCAGATTAATATTCGCGCCTTGCATAGCCTGAAATTGCAAATGCGCCAGAATGACTGGATTGTACCGTCAGGCCGTGATGACCGTCAGCGTCTGCTTTGGCAGATTACGCCTAAGGCACAAAAACTGCTGGACAGTAACTTGCTGGATAAAGATCGTACTTTTCAATATAAGTCAGTGTATTAATCCATATAGAGAATAAGTAAAAAGCTGTTAAAGTAAGCGGGTTGATACCACGACGGGCGTACTGCATGTTTTCTACAGCTAAACCAAAAGTTACGATTATATTGGCAAATTTAGGCACACCCGATGCACCGACTGTGCCGGCAGTACGCGATTTCCTGAAGCAGTTTTTATCTGATCAGCGTGTCATTGAAATTCCCAAGCCGATCTGGCAACTCATCCTGCGTTTATTTATTTTACCGTTCCGTCCCAAGCGAGTTTCCCAGGCTTATGCACAGGTCTGGGGTCAGGATTCACCGATGCGTGAGATTCTGCTGCAGCAGGTGAGTCAAGTAAAGGCCAAACTCATTGAACAATATCCGCAATTTGAACTGAATGTGGTGCCTGCCATGACCTATGGCAATCCCAATATTCAGGCTGTCCTTGATCAGATTTCGGTTCAACCGCAAGATCACATTATTCTGTTTCCGTTATTTCCCCAGTATTCAGCGACCTCTACCGCACCTCTGTATGATGCAGTCGCAAAATGGGTGCTGAAACAGCGCAATTTACCTGGTTTGTCGATTATCCGCGATTATTATCAGCATCCCTTATTTATTCAGTCACTGGCACAAAGTGTTCGGGATTATCAGGCGATTCATGGGCAGCCGGAAAAACTATTGATGTCATTTCATGGTATCCCGCAGCCCTATGCCGATAAAGGTGATCCTTATGCGGATCGTTGCCGGATTACAGGCAAACTGGTTGCAGAAGCCTTAGGTCTATCTGAAGATCAGTATGCAATTAGTTTCCAGTCCCGGTTTGGTAAACAGGAGTGGGTTAAGCCTTATACGGATGCCTTAATTGAAGAGTGGGGCAAACAGGGCGTGAAATCAATTCAGGTGATGAGTCCGGCTTTCTCGGCCGACTGTTTGGAAACACTGGAAGAGCTGGCTATGGAAAATGGGGAGACCTTCAAGGCCAATGGCGGGGAAAGCTACAGTTATATTCCGGCTTTGAACAACCGTGAAGATCATGTGCAATTGCTCAATACGCTGTTACAGGCTAATCTTGAAGCATTGAATCAGACGCTTGCCCATTAATCTTTTGAGGTTTCTTATCCTATGTTACAAGTCAAAATTGTTCCTGTGACTGCATTTCAGCAAAACTGCTCGATTCTTTGGGATAGCGACAGTAAAGAGGCTGTTTTGATTGATGCAGGGGGCGAACCTGAAAAATTAAAAGCGGAAGTAGAAGCACTGGGCTTAACGGTCAAGGCTTTATGGCTGACTCATGGCCATCTCGATCATGCTGGAGCAGTTGGTGCTTTAAAAAAAGTTTGGGATGTGCCGGTGATTGGTCCGCATAAGGACGATGCATTCTGGCTGGATATGATTCAGGAAGTGTCTACCCGTTACGGTTTTCCGATTCCGGAAAAAGTAGAAGTCACGCAATGGCTGGAAGGTGGAGAAGTTCTCAAGCTGGGTGATGAAGAGTTTGAAGTGCGTTTTGCTCCGGGTCATACCCCAGGTCATGTGATGTTCTATAACAAGAATCATGCTTTGTTATGGACAGGGGATGTACTGTTTAAAGGCTCAATTGGACGGACAGATTTTCCGCGTGGCGATCACCAACAGCTACTCGATTCAATCCAGCGCGAATGTTTTAGTCTGCCGGATGAAACCCGGTTTATTTCAGGACATGGTCCGATTAGTAATATTGGTTTTGAAAAACAGCATAATCCTTTCATTGCGGGAAAAGCCGGTTAAAGTAGGTGAAAAGATCAGCCTAGCTGGTCTTTTTATTTGCTAAAAGGATTATTTAAAGACTGACGGGTTTGTGCGTAGATCAGCCAAGTCATAATGGCAAGCAGAATTCCAACAACAATAAATAAGCCATCCTGTTGGAAAATGCCTATTCCTAATGACAATATCGCAAGTATTCCTACCCCAATTAAAATGATCTTTAGAATAATGTAGCCCATGTTCTTGCTCTAAAATAATGTGATATTTCTGCGTAAGAACATAGTATTAAACTGGCATATGTGCTGTTAACTTGTGTTGGTTTTCTACAAGCCTTTTATAAAAATCATGTGATTATTTAGGATATGCTTAATGTGATAGGATATTTTAAAAGGTTCAGTCTTCTTCAGAAGATTCAGCTGCGGGAGCATCTTGGGTTGGCAGTTTGTATTCCTCACTGGCCCAAGCGCCTAGATCAATCATTTTGCAGCGTTCCGAGCAGAAAGGACGAAATTCATTATTTTCCCAAGTGGTCAGTTTGCCACAGCGTGGACATTTTAAAGTGGTCGGCATCAGCACACTCCCTAGAAAAATAAAGCTTCGATTAGGCAAATATAACTGCACTTGTTAGACTTATACAGTTTTTATTAGTTTGATCTGATTATGTCGATTCGTCAATTTCAAGCACAGCGTATGCATGCGCCTCGTGATTTCCAAAGTATCAGTTCTGAACCGGTTTGTGTGGAAATCGGTGCGGGCAAAGGTAAACACGCATTGCTCTTTACCCAGACCAATCCGAACAGCAAGCTGATAGCGATCGAGCGGACTCGAGAGAAATTTTTGGCCATGCAAAAACAGCATGCGCTGGAAGGACAGCCGAATTTACAAACGGTTCATGCCGATGCTTTGCCGTGGATTGTGCATGCACTCTATCCAGCACAAGTCGAACAGTTTTTTATTTTATATCCGAACCCTGAGCCGCATAACCCGGCGCAGCGCTGGTTGAATATGCCATTTTTTGAGTTTTTATTATCGCGTTTAAAAACTGGTGGCACGATCACTTTAGCGAGTAACATTCCTGAATATATTGAGGAGGCAGAGCAGCAGGTTCAAAACCTGTGGAAGCTGCCTTTTGTTAAAGAAGTCATTGGCCAAGACTCGGCAAGAACTCATTTTGAAATTAAATATCTAAAGCGTGGTGAGTTGTGCCAGCAATTGATTATTAGTAAACCGGAAGGCTATACAACGCGTTTTGATGAGTTTCAGCCGTTACAAGGGCAGAATGCGAGTTCGGCGGAATAAGCCATGACGAAACGCATTGCAATTGTGGGTGCTGGCCCGGCAGGCTTGATGGCTGCAGAAGTTCTGAGCCAGTCTGATTATGAAGTTCGTGTGTTTGAACAGAAGCCTTCGGCTGCCCGTAAATTCCTGATGGCTGGGAAAACCGGCCTAAATATTTCTCATGCCGAACCCGTCGAGCAGTTTGTGCAGCGTTATGATCAGGTAGACTGGTTAGCGCCTTGGATCAAACGCTGGGATGCCATATGGATTCAAAACTGGATGAGAGATCTTGGCATTGAACCTTATATTGGTTCCTCAGGTCGGGTCTTTCCTACAGAAATGAAAGCCGCTCCACTATTGCGTGCCTGGTTAAAACGTCTGACTGAGCATGGCATCCAGTTTCATTATCGCCATCAAATTCTAAATCTAAAAAATCATCAGCTACACATTCATGATTTAAAAAATGATTGCGCATTCACAGAAAATTTTGATGCGATTGTTTTGGCTTGTGGTGCAGTGTCATGGTCAAAACTCGGCAGTGATGGGAAATGGCAAGCATGGCTTGATTGCAGCGAGATTGAACCTTTCCAAGCCAGTAATGCAGGTGTGGAATATCCATGGTCCAAGTTTATGCAGCCAATCTTCGGTCAGCCCTTAAAACGGGTCGAAGCTTGGGTTGATGGCGGTGACAAGACTATGGGTGATATTGTGATCAGTCACTATGGTCTGGAAAGTGGTCTGATCTATAAACAGGGTCGGGGACTGCGTCAACAGCTGAAACAGGGGCAGCCGATGCAGCTGAATCTGGATCTTTTTCCGGATCAAACCTTAGAGCAGCTGGCTAAAAAATTACAGCCAAGTAAAAAGCAGTCTTTGAATAATATCTGGCGGAAAGCAGGTTTAGAGGGTGCAAAAGCTGCTCTGGTGCGTGAACTGGTACCAAAGCCACTTTGGCAAAATGCTACTGAATTAGCACAGCAGATTAAGCAATTGAAAATTCCTTTAACAGGTTTCCGTCCTATACAAGAAGCGATTAGCTGTGCAGGTGGCGTTAAACGCGAGGTTCTGTCAGAGCAGCTTCAGCTTAAATCCAATCCACATGTATTCTTATGCGGTGAAATGCTGGACTGGGACGCGCCTACAGGGGGCTATTTACTCACCGCCTGTTTTGCCACTGGACGTGCAGCAGGTGAGGGTGTGCATCAATATTTGCTTGAAAGATAAATTATTTAAATTGTTCTTCTAGCTAAATGTAGCTATGATGCGCACATTTGAAAACCCATAATTATGAGTATGAATTACAGACCCGATATCGATGGTTTGAGGGCAATTGCTGTACTTCTCGTAGTATTTCAGCATTTAGGATTTCAGTTCCTATCAGGCGGTTTTATTGGTGTTGATGTTTTTTTTGTCATTTCGGGTTTTTTGATTACCAAAATTTTATATCAAGACATTCAACAAGAAAAATATAGTCTAGGTCATTTTTATAAGAAGCGAATCGTTCGATTAGCACCAGCTTTATTTAGTGTACTGGTTGTCACTACATTGTGTGCTTTTTCAATATTTACTCCGCATGATTTACTTGATTATATTGAAAGCCTTTTATATTCAACGTTATTCACAGCTAATATTTATATGCGTCAAAATGCGGGTGATTACTTTAGCCCGATAGTTGAAGAAGTCCCATTGCTACATTTATGGTCATTAGGTGTAGAAGAACAATTCTATATTTTCTGGCCTCTTATTTTACTTTTTGCTTTTAAATATATTAGAAAAAATTATTTTGTATCGTTTGTCATTGTTTTGATATTAGCTTCACTGGCTTTTGCAGAATATTCAATGACGAAAAATGCAGCTAAAGCATATTATAAAATGCCTGTAAGAGCATTTGAGCTATTAATTGGTAGTCTCATTGTATTTATGCCGCAAATTAAAGTAAAAGTGACGCTTGCTCGCTTATTGGTTTGGGTCAGTATTCTTACCCTAATCGTATGCGGTATCCTTTTTGGTTTAGGAATTAAATTTCCAGGACTTTCAGCACTTATTCCGTGTATTGCTACAGCGCTGATTATTTATTTTGGGCAGTACTATCAGAATAATTTCATCTTAAATAATCCTACGAGTATTTGGTTTGGAAAGATTTCTTATCCATTATATTTATGGCATTGGCCTATTATTGCTTTTTGTAATGTCTATGCGATTCAGTGGAATATTACAACACGAGGGGTTGTCTTTACTGCATCAATACTAGCTGCATTTTTAACTTATAAGTTTATCGAGATACCTGCAAAAACATTACTTAAATATCCAGCTCGTCGTATAGTTAAAATAGGATATTTGATGCCATTAGGAGTAGTACTTTTAATTTCACTTTCTACCTATCTGAGTAAAGGTTTCCCAAATCGTTTCGATCAGGTCGTACAGGAGCAAGATCAAGCATTACAAATGTTTGCACATCGTATTCGAGGAGTTTGTGAGGGTGGACCATCTCCAGATCAATTGCCATTGTCAGATCAATGTGTGCTGGGCGTAAAGAAAGATCAGATAGATTTTCTTGTGTTAGGTGATTCACATGCAAGTGCTTATACGGGAATGTTAGATGTTTGGGCAAAAGATCAAAAATTACGTGGTTATGATATTACTCAAGGCGGTACTTTCTATATGCCAGGCGTCGTTTTTTCTGAGACTAAAAATAGTATTGAAAAAATTGAAAATAAGTTCAAAACACGAAATGATCTTTTAACTCAGTTCTTAACGCAACATCAATTTCAGACCATTGTTCTGTCTGGTTATTACAACTTATATTTAAAAGATACTGTAAAGCTAGATGATGGAACTAAGCGTGATTCTGAAACGATTTTCTTTGCTGCGTTTGATCAAGCGATTCAAAATGCGATTCAAGCAAGTGAACGCGTTATTATTCTTTTAGACGTACCACAATTAGAAAATACTAGCTCAAACTGTATTATGAAAAAACACACAATTCGTTCTGATTTAGATTGTCATTTTAAACGTAAAGACATAGATATTATGAATAAGAAATTTATTCAATTTATACATCAGCTTCCAGAGCGTTATGCTCAAGTGAAGGTTATTGATCCTAAAAAGGTATTCTGCAACGACATTCAATGCACGAGTTACATTAAAAATGTCCCACTATATCGTGATAAAGATAGTAATCATTTGAATTATCGTGGTTCACAAGAAATAGGAACTATTTACTTAGAGAGATTTGGAAACCCACTGGTTTATGATTAAAAAAAAGACCATCTACATAGATGGTCTTTTTTTTATTGAGTTTGCTTCCTCCAGCGTTCCAGTTGCTCTTGGGCATGTAGATATTTGCCCAGACCTTTTACATTTTCACTGGCTTCATTCACAGTAGTGGCCTGAGATTTTGGACTATTCACCAGTTTTTCCTGATGTTCCCAGTATTGATACATCAAACCCTGAATATAACGGCCCTGTTCAGTTTTAAGCTCCAGATCTTTGAGCATATTTAACGAAGACTGGACATGATCGCGTTGACGTTGCTGGACAAATTCCGGGGTCAGATTGTCATCATTGCGCATGCCATTGAGTTCAGCTTCCAGATCCGCGCTCATTTCCTGGAAACGTTCCTCATAGTCATTCAAGACAGCAATATCATGTGGATCATCTTCTGTTTTGGGGAAGTTTTTTACGGGTCCAGTTTTCAATTCTTGCATGATTTCCTCTGATGCAGAGTCTTCTGTTGCCTGCTGTTCTACAGATTGTGAACTTTTCTGGTCACAGGCCATCAAAAACATGGCGGCAGTGAAAAGTGCAGTTCGTGACATCAATTGAATCGTGTGCATGATTGAATCCTGTTCCTAATTATTTTTCTTGAATACATAAACATAGGTGACATAAGGGAAATTAATCATATCTTCTGCACCCTTGTCCGTATAGTTTTTGATAATTTGTTCGAATTGCTGCTTGAGCTGCTGTTGCTGTTCTTTTGGTAGTGCCGCAATAAAGCTAGTTGACAATAAGCGTTTGGAAACCACCTGCTCGACAGGGCCATGCTGTAGCTGTTGCATTTGCGTTTCAGCATAAGGCTGAAAGAGATTCTGTTCTTCAAATACTTTACGCCAGGCACCACTATGATAGCGTGGCGTATTGCCTTCCAGTGGTGCAATGCAATCTGCCAGAGCTTTGACCCAGTCGACTGTGATATCACGCTGGTTCCAGACCAGTACCAGAAAGCCTTGAGGTTTAAGTACCCGATCCAGCTCCTTTAAGGTTTTCAGATTGGCAAACCAGTGAAATGACTGTGCACAAAACACGGCATTCACGCTATGATCGGGCAGGGGAAGCTGGTGGCTCATCCCTTCAAGGGTATGAATATCCGGATGTGCCAGTTTTAACTGGGCCAGCATCTCAGGGACAGGATCAATGGCGATGATGTGACTACTGAGTGGACGCAAATAGGGAATAAATTTACCTGTTCCTGTTCCCAAATCGACAAGATCTGCATCTACAGGCAATGACAGTGTCTCGGCAAGCCATGGGCTAAGATCTGCCGGATAGTCAGGACGTACCTGCTGATAAAGCTCAGCAGCTGCACTAAACCCCTGTTGAGCTGCAGGATGCAGTGATTGTGTCATATTTTGCGCTTTTTAATCTTTTTCATCGATATAAAATAGCATATTCACTTTTTCGGCCCTATTCATTGAGTGAATTGTTGCCGAAAAGTTAGATTCACCAGCACGGGAAAGTTATGGATAAGCAGATTGTTTTTGAAGATGAGCATATACGCGCAATTTTTATGCCGGGGTCATCTTCAGAATTGATTTTTTCATTTGGAGATTTGATTACCCGTGCCAAGGGCTTAAGCATCAATGCCGAAAAATCATTAGCGAAATTTGAATTTAATGTTTTGGGAATCATGCCCAAACATAAATCCTGGTTTCCAAAAAGTTCCATGTGGAACATGTTGCAAGCCATTGCCGAGCTGATTGCACCGTTTCAGCAGCGCATTGCCTACGGTGGCTCCATGGGTGGCTATGCTGCGATTAAATATTCCAATCTGCTGAATGTTCAGCGAGTGGTGGCGATGGTGCCGCAATATTCGATTGATCCGGAAGATGTCGAAGATGCCCGCTACAACATGTTTTACCAGCCCGAGCTGAATGAAGGCATGCGGATTGAGGCAGAAGATGTCAGTCCGGAACGGGAATATATTCTGGTATATGACCCGTATTGCACCGAAGACCGGGTACATTACCTGAAACTAGAAGCCGTACTTCCGCAGCATCATGTACTGCATCTGCCATTTACCGGCCATGACGCCATCGCTGTTCTGGCCAGCTCCGAGCTGCTGTATGACTTTTTATTGCATGAATATGATGAAAGTTATTTCTACCAGAAAATGCGCCGGGTCAAAAAAAACAGCAAGTTCTATTATCGCAAGGTGATTGAGAATATCCTGCCGAGGCATCGTTTTGCTTTAGGACGTATTCTGAAAAATAATGATCTGCTGCTGGATACCCAGTTTTTTGATGCAGCGCAAAAACAGGTGATTTTGCGTGAATTGCTGAGTAATAAACAGGTCGATCAGCAGGATCTGCTTAAGCTCGGAATTCACGTCAATCTGCCGCAGGAAAAGCGCCAGTTATTGCTGGATGCCTATGGACATGCACTGGTCTTTAACGTCATCAGCAACAAGATCGAAAGCTATACCGGTGATGCTATTGCACTGAACCATAAATTCCTGATTCCAATCTATGCCAAAGGTAATGGCTTGCTGACCATCAATCTGAATGATGAACGTTATCTGGTGGTGATGAATGACCGGCATATCATGAAACTGGTCAAGGAGCAGGATGAATTAAATGTAGGCATGCATCCGATTATTATGAAACGCTATGCTGATTTTTATATGTTCAGCTATAAACATCTGAATTTGCATACAGATGAATACGGCGCTTCCGGTTTCGTTGACGCAAGTGACAAAAATACACAGTTTGTGACACGAAGTGAAATGAACTAACCAAAAAATTTATCTAAAAAACAAATACTTGACTTATATTTGCTAAGGCCTAATATGGTCTTAGGCGGTATGAAAAATAGTCACACCGCTCCCGGTTGTTTATATGACAAGGGAGTAAATATATGCAATCCAAACAAGTTACAAGTATTTGTTTTATTCTTGGACTGATGCTGCCTAATTTTGCACACGCGGAAAGTGTGCATCCTGCAGTGATCTTGCTCAGTTCTTCTCTTATTTTTCTGATCTTTCTCAGTGTATATGTGATTTATAAGGTGCGCCGTTCTCTGCGTAACCATATTGATAAGTCTGTAGATTAACCACTTCTGACAGTAAGTTGCTTGAAAACCCTGCAGGACTTGTTTTAAATGGCAATCAAAATAAATTGTCAAACAAGGTTGAGGGTAGCGCCATGAAAGCCGCTTATTTAGATTATGCTTCTTTAGACCAACAGGATTTGGACTTTCAGGCACTACATGCAGTATTTGATCAGCTGGTCTTATACCCGGCCACATCGGCTGCAGAGATTCAGTCTCGTGTGGCCGATGTCGATGTCATCATTACCAACAAAGTTATGATTGACGCGGCAACCATCCAGCAATGCCCTCAACTGAAACTGATCCTGATTTCTGCTACGGGCACCAATAATGTCGATCTGGCTGCGGCCAAGGCATGTGGCATTGTGGTGTGTAACTGTCAGGCTTATGGCACCTCTGCCGTCGCTCAGCATACCCTTATGCTGATGCTCAATCTGGCCACTTCATTTTTAACCTATCAACGTGCAGTACAGCAGGGCGAATGGCAAAAGGCCAGCCAGTTCTGTCTATTGGGTGCGCCAATTGTAGAATTGGCAGGCAAGACCTTAGGTATTGTTGGTTATGGTGAGCTGGGCCATGCAGTTGCCAGACTGGCAGAAGCCTTTGGCATGAAAGTACTGATTACAGCTTTGCCCAACCGTCCAGCAGATGATTCCCGTATTCCATTTGCAGAGTTATTGCCACAAGTGGATTTTTTAAGCCTGCATTGCCCTTTAACGGAAGATACCCGTCATTTAATCAGTCATGCCGAATTGGACGCGATGAAACCAAGTGCATTTTTAATTAACTGTGCACGTGGCGGAATCGTTGATGAACAGGCGTTGGCTCAAGCCTTACGCGAAGGCAAAATTGCCGGTGCTGCGACGGATGTACTAACTGTTGAGCCACCAAAAGAAGGCAATGTATTGCTTGATGCTTCAATTCCTAACCTGATTGTTACACCGCACAATGCCTGGGGTAGTGTCGATGCCCGTCAACGCATTGTGGATCAGATGGTGGAAAATGTAGCAGCCTTTAAGCAGGGTCAGCCTATCCGTCAGGTAAATTAAAAACTGCCAAATAAAAACTAAATGCTGATTAAATTCGATCAGCATTTTTTTCGGTTTTCTGGCGTAATATATTTATCTAATAGCTTTAAAAATTCACTCTGAACCAGTGCAGACCGGGGGTTAAATATAATTTCCTGATAGACGCGCTTAAATTCGGGTACCCGTTCATCGGGACGCTTGTCATAAGATGTTCGATAATGGGTTTCAAACATATAAATCAGATGATTCTGCGAAAAATAAGCAGTTCGATAGCTATAAATGTCATCTCCTTGAGTCCCGATTCTTAATTTACACATATCCTTGATCCGATACAGGTCGGCATTATTGCCAGATGCGGGCCTAAATTCAGCTTCCTCCAAGTGTTCTATATGCTGGATTTTTTCGCCTTCGGTTTTATGGTTATAAGGATTCGCACTAGACAGGCTCGGGATGGAGGATAATTCATCATCAATCGCAGCAATTGAGGTCACGGTTTCACCTGAAACCAGTAAAGTGATGTACAGGATGGCTACACCACACAGAATGCCGGCGATAAAGCTGAGGAGAATTTTTTTCATTTTTATTATCTTCTCATGATTTTATTTGAGTTCAGTCTAAAGAAAGACTCAACTATCTTCAATGCTTAAAAGAAAAAGCCCGTAATGGGCTTTTTTCAATGCGATGATTTAAAGATCATCTACTGCATAACTGGTCGCTGTACCGGAACTTGACTGGGGCTGTGATACCGATGAATTTTGAGTTGAGGTAGATGGCTGACTCAAAGGCTGCTGCACGATCGGTGCCTGTTGTGAATTGCCGCGCCAGACTTCTCGGGTTTGCTGAATTTTCTGACCCGTTTGCTGTGCTGCCTGAGTCGCACCCTGATCTACTTTCTGGATGGTATCTGATGCTGCAGACTTGGTATTGCCCCAGGCACGGTCTACACCCGGTTTGATTTTGGCAATGCCTTTTTCAGTGACTTCACCTACTTTTTCAGCGGTATTGATAACGCCTTCCTGTGCTTTATAGGCAAACACATGCAGCAGGTTCGGATTCTCACCATAAGGTGCAATCGGTTTGTTGGTCTGAGTGGTTTCGGTCTGTGCAAATACAGGTGCGCAGAACATTAAAGCTGTCGTTAAAATAATTGGGGTTTTGATATTCATTATGGATCGACCTCGAATTCGTCAAAGAGCGGTCTGAGTTTGGTTTTCAGTGTAACGGATAATCAGCCAAAAACAATGAATAAGCTATGGAGAGAGTATAGGTTCAGCGTAGTTTGATGCGAGGATCTTATAATTTTTAAAAGGAAGAAAAGGCAGTTTAAATCAGAAGAAAAATTAAATTTCTGTTCATTCAAATAAATAGCCCTATTTTCATCATAAAAACAGGGCGATCTATTTAATCACATTGAGTTAGGGCATCTTTAGCAAAATGATTGCGCAGAATTACAAAGTTCTTTTGTACTGCCGTATCGTGCAGGTCAAATTTTTGTGCCGTGCTGGTACCGTCACGCTGGAAAGTTGCTGAACCGGCATCAATCAGGGTCAGGCCTTTAAATGACCATTGTTCAACTGAACGGTTGTTGCCGATGTCGCCAGTAAATTCAATCACGCATTTGTCGAGGAATTTGGTCAGTTTCGCCTTATTGTTGGTTGTTTCTGGAATAACTTCGAGATTTTGTACTTCCTGTAATACACCCAGTTCCAGCTGTGGAATGGTCGGTTGAGATGTACATGCTGTAAGTGCGATACCCGCAAGAGTCGTCATAATGAGTGTTTGAAATTTCATGCGCTTCTTTCTTGTTGAGTGTTGTTAGGGTGAGTATATGAAATATATAGGGATATGCCTATAGTTTTTGAGCTTAAGGGCTAAGGTGTATGGTCTGTTTTTTTTCGTGCATAGTTATATAGGATCACCAAAACGGTGATCATAATAAAGCTAAAAAAATGTAGCCAAAAAGTACGTTGAATCCCTGCAAATACTAAAATTTCAGTGATGATTGGGGGGAGAATACCAATCATCAAATATTGAGCTATTGAAAGGGATTTTCTATTTTTCATGGTTTTATTGTGATCTTATGGGAGATGTAAAGATCAGCTAATTTGACCTTTGACCCTAAGTAATCAAGCCTGAAGGACCGATTCGATCTTCACTTAAGTAATATTCACCTTTGTAATTTAGTAAGGTTAAAATATATTTTCTTAATAGATTACTTACATTATGGAAATCATTTTCAGCTTTTTCAAAGTAATTCTCATGTCCAAATGGAAATACTAAGCCCTCATGTATCAGATCGTTTCGATTTTTAAGGGAAAACTTAACCATAGGGTTGTCTCTAGATATTCCAATGTCTTCAAACATGCGCCTAGTCATTTCTGCTGAACCAACTTGCCCGAATTTTTTATGTATATATTGTTTCGTTTTTCTGGTAGGCGGGAAATAATTTTCTAAGTCTTTAGGTGCAACATCTAAAGCAGGATAATCTTTATGTGAAAAATATCCTCTAGAGTATTTATATCCTTTATCTAAGGCAAATGTCTGCTTCAAATTTTCTATAGCAACGTAGTGAGAAATTAGAGAAATCTCATAAGCTAATGATGGGCGATATGCCTCACAAATATAGCCAAAGATTACTGTTAATTGCCTTTTCGATTTTAGTTTTTTAAATGTTGGATAAACTTGCTCAATGAAGTATCTAATGTCTTGACCTCTATTTTCTATGATATTGTTTTTATTATTTATAGTACCTAAAGTGCCATGCCAATGTTCTCCGCTATCGTATTTATAACCAGCTCTGCAAACATATGATTGCTGACAAAATGAAAGTAACCAACAAAGATCATCAATAATTTGTAATATAGATTCAATTTCCGTGGATTGAACATTCAGTATTTTTACTACTGTTGTGATTTTTTGCTGGTTTAGAAATTTATATTGGTTAAAGTGAATATCAATTTGTTTGAATTCAAAAATATATCCTTCACACTTAATAATTGTTGTATTTCTAGAGCGTCTTGTTTCAGAAATATTTGAAAAATCCTCCCCCACCATGAATAGATTGAATAAAAAGATTTCTAGTGTTTTCATAGCAATATTAATAAAAAACCCCACTAATTTATAGCGGGGTTTCGTGTATTTTACAACCAATTAGGTTTTAGTGTTGAAGCACTGAAATATCCGCAACTTTAGTGAACAGGTCACGAAGCTGAGCAAGCAGACGTAAACGGTTTGCTTTTAGTTCAGCATCATCCGCCATCACCATGACGCCGTCAAAGAACGCATCTACTGGTGCGCGTAAGGCAGCCAATGCAGATAACGCAGCAGTGTAATCTTTAGAAGCAAACAGCGGCTCAACCACTGGTGTGATTTTTGCAAGTTCAGCAAATAATGCTTTTTCAGCATCTTCCACCAGATTGGCTTCAACCACAGCACCTTCAGGTGCAGCTTCTTTGGCAAGGATGTTGGCAACACGTTTGTTGGCAGCAGCAAGTGCAGCAGCTTCAGGCAATGCACGGAAGTGATTTACCGCATTTACACGCTTGTCAAAATCAAGAGGTGATTTAGGTGACAGTGCTTGAACAGCCTGGATCACGTCAACATCAACGCCTTGGTCTTCGTATTTCGCACGGTAACGACCTTCAAGGAATGCAACTGCATCTGTCAAAGTCTTCTCATGGTCTTTCAATACATCGCCATAAGCAGCTAGAGCCAGTTTGATCAGGTCTTCAATGGATACATCAAGTTCGTTTTCAGTCACCAGACGCAGGATACCAATCGCAGAACGACGTAGCGCAAATGGGTCTTTAGAACCTGTTGGTGCCTGACCGATACCGAAAATACCAGTCAAGGTATCTAAACGATCCGCAAGAGCAATCGTTGTACCAGTTTTAGTCTTAGGCAGAACGTCACCCGCGAATTTAGGTAAATACTGCTCACCTAAAGATTCAGCCACTTCATCATTTTCACCTTCAAGACGCGCGTAGTAAGTACCGGCGATGCCTTGAAGTTCAGGGAATTCACCCACCAGCTCAGACGTTAAGTCGCATTTTGCAAGAAGAGCCGCTTTTTCAGCATCTTCAGCTTTTGCACCTGTAATCGGAGCCAGCGCGACAGCCAGTTTGGCAATACGTTCAGACTTGTTCCACAAAGTACCCAGTTGTGCCTGGAATACCATGTTGGCCAGTTTCTCTTTACGAGACGCAAGCGGTTGTTTCTGGTCTTGCAGGAAGAAGAATTCTGCATCTGACAGACGCGGACGAACTACTTTTTCGTTACCTTCAATGATTTGAGTCGGATCTTTAGACTCAATATTAGAAACGGTAATGAAGTAAGGCTGTAATTTGTTTTCAGCATTCACCAGACAGAAATACTTCTGGTTGTCCTGCATGGTAGTGATCAGCGCTTCTTGTGGAACTGCAAGGAAGCGTTCTTCGAAGCTGGCACGTAATGCAACCGGCCATTCAACCAGTGCAGTGACTTCGTCACGGAGATCCGCAGGAACAATGGCAATCGCATTCACTTCATCAGCCAGTACTTTGACTTGCTGATCGATGATTGCTTGACGCTCTTCAAAAGACGCAATCACTTTCGCAGCGC
The DNA here is from genome assembly GCF_013417725.1 of Acinetobacter sp. YH12233. Taxonomy (NCBI): domain Bacteria; kingdom Pseudomonadati; phylum Pseudomonadota; class Gammaproteobacteria; order Moraxellales; family Moraxellaceae; genus Acinetobacter; species Acinetobacter sp. YH12233. The sequence continues at coordinate 51,946 of NZ_VPDK01000015.1, read as the reverse complement.
GCAGGGCATCCAGATACGCATCTGCATTGGCCAGAATAATCGCTTCAGGCGCATGGAAACGGTGGCCATAAGTCACGTTGCCTGCTTTATGATCCTGAATGGTTGCATCAATCACATTGCTGTCTTTTAACAACACCACCCATTTTACCGGACGAACGAATTCAGTACGGCTAGCAGCAGAACGCATGCGTTTTGCAATTGGCAATTGATCCAGAGCATGTTGCAGGATTTGTGGCAGTAAAACGTCCAGACTTTGGCCTTTCACATCTTTCAGGTAGCAGACTTTTTCAACTTTACCGGCTTGGAAAGTAGACACCTGATCAACCGTAATGCCTTGACCGCGCATAAAGCCTTCAAGTGCTTTGGTTGGTTTGCCTTCAGCATCATAAGCCGCTTGCACAGCAGGACCGTCAAAACGTTTTTGCGTATCCGCTTGAGCAGCATCAACATTTACGATTTTAAGTGCCAGACGACGTGGCGCTGCATAAGCTTCGATCGCATCGAAAGCCAGACCCGCATCTTTTAAGCCTTTTTCAGTTTCAGCTTTTAAAGCATCACGTAATTTTTTCAGGCTTTTTGGAGGAAGTTCTTCACAGCCAAGTTCAAATAAAACTGTATGTTTAGACATTATTTGTTCTCCGCTGATTTTTCTGCTTGAGCCGCTTCTGCTTCTACTTGAGCTTTAAGCTGAGCCAGGACTTCGTCACGTAGGTGAGGTTCTGCCATTGGGAAACCAAGTTTCGCACGTGCTGCTACATAACTGGTCGCAATTGAACGTGCCAAAGTACGCACACGCAGAATATAACGCTGACGTTCAGTCACAGAGATCGCGCCACGCGCATCTAACAGGTTAAAGCTGTGTGATGCTTTAATCACTTGCTCATAAGCAGGTAATGGCAGTTCAGCTTCGATTAAACGGGTCGCCTCAGCTTCGTAGAAATCGAACAGTTCGAACATTTTTTCTACTGGTGCATATTCGAAGTTATAAGTCGATTGTTCTACTTCATTTTGATGGAACACATCGCCATACGTCACAGTACCGAACTGACCTTTGGTCCAAACCAGATCGTAAACTGAGTCTACACCTTGCAGATACATCGCCAGACGTTCCAGACCATAAGTGATTTCACCGGTTACTGGGTAGCATTCAACACCACCGACTTGCTGGAAGTAAGTGAACTGAGTCACTTCCATGCCGTTCAGCCAAACTTCCCAGCCTAGACCCCATGCGCCCAGTGTTGGAGATTCCCAGTTATCTTCCACGAAACGGATGTCGTGAACTAAAGGATCAATACCGATTGCCTTTAAAGAATCTAGGTAAAGCTGCTGGATGTTGTCCGGGTTTGGCTTAAGCACAACCTGGAACTGGTAATAATGTTGCAGACGGTTCGGGTTCTCACCATAACGACCATCTTTCGGACGGCGTGATGGCTGAACATAAGCAGCATTCCAGGTTTCGGGACCTAACGCACGAAGGAAAGTTGCAGTGTGGAATGTCCCTGCACCCATTTCCATGTCGTAAGGCTGTAACACGACGCAGCCTTGCTCCGCCCAGTAGTTTTGTAAGGCAAGAATTAAGCCTTGGAAGGTATCAATATGCGATATGGCGCGACTCATGGTCATCCACTTAAAATTAGAGAAAAATTGTGCTTGATTATAAGGATTTTACAGGGGAGTGGCAAAGGGTTAATACGCTGAAAATATTTTGGAAAAAATTAAAATGGTCTTCATTCATGCCAGATTTTGCGCGGCTTTGCTGCAATTTTATGCTGGAATAGCAATGGGATGAGATCCAAAAATCAGGAATAAATCAGATGTATAGCATCCTGTTCACTGAAGCGCGATAAAGTTAAACTGATCTCATACGATTGCGGTCTTAGAATTAGTTTAATCTTCACACAATATAATAATGCCTAATAATAAGGAACTTCATGACCACTTACCAAATTCAGTGCCATTTAAAATACAAGATTGTGCAACCTACCGAATTTATTTTTATGGTTCAGGTCGCCCATCATCCCGATCAGAATATTCTCGGAGAACAGCTCACTATGAATATGCCGGTCAAGTGGCATGAATTTCAGGATGCTCAGCATCAAAACCGTCATATCCGGTTGCAACTCGAACCCTGTGAGGCATTTGAACTGAACTATAGCGCGACAGTTACCCGTCAGCCGAGCATTCCGAATGATCTGAGGCAAAACTTGAGTGAAGTCAAAATTCCAGACCTGCCGGATGAAGTACTACCTTATTTGCTGGCCAGCCGCTATTGCAATTCAGATTTATTACTAGAAATGGCGAAACGTTCATTTGGCTGGATGATACCCGGCTATACGCGTGTAAAAGCCATCGAACAGTGGATTTATAACAATATTTTTTATGTCTCTGGCTGTTCTGATCAGTTTACGACTGCAACGGATGTGCTGGTCCACCGAGCAGGTGTATGCCGTGACTTTGCTCATTTGGGCATTGCGCTGTGTCGTGCTTTAGGAATTCCGGCACGCATGGTGGTCGGTTATGTGGAAATTGAAAAATTTTTACCCGATTTTCATGCCATTTTTGAAGCCTATCTGGAAGGAGGATGGGTACAGTTTGATCCGACCCGTTTAGCCCCGGTCGACGAGCTGATTCGCATTGGTACTGGGGTAGATGCCGGAGATGTAGCATTTTCAACCTATTATGGTCAGGTCGAGCTGCTTAAAATCGAGCCTCTGATTAAACCTGAATGCGATAGCGGCGCTGAGGCTAAAATTACCTGACATGAATGATCTTATTGAAAATCCTATGAGAGATTGAATAGTAAAATAGGACTAGATGGATGGTTTTTCTCTGGTGTGTGACTTAGCTTTTTAAACAGCATCCATTTAAGTGTAATTAAAAGATATAAAATAAATACATCTTTAAAGCGACTAGTTTTATAATGCGCAAAATCTGTAAACATTAAAATCAGGCGCGCCGTGTTCCATTCCAATCTCGACTGGCTCAATACCTTAAAACCGAATTTTAAAGTTCTTCCACTCAAGGACCGTTTACTCTGCGGTATTGGGGCACTACTGGGTCTCACGGTATCATCATTACTGAGTTTATGGATTCTGGGTGATTTTGAAGCCTGGTATATTGCGCCGATGGGGGCCTCATCTGTGCTGCTGTTTGCAGTTCCGGCCAGTCCCTTGGCACAGCCCTGGAATATTCTGGTAGGTAATACTATTGCTGCGGTAGTGGGTGTGACCTGTGCCTTGTTTATTGCCAGTCCGACCGAAGCTTTTACTCTAGCGGTAGCTTTGGCTATTATCCTGATGATGACCACCGATTCCCTGCATCCACCGAGTGGTGCTGTGGCTATTACGGCGGTACTCGGCGGCAATGCGGTGCATGAACTCGGCTATGCTTTCGTTTTCTATCCGGTGCTGCTGAATTCGATCTTATTGATGGTAATTGCGATCGTCTTTAATCGAATGATTGGCAAGCGTTATCCGCAGCAGGCGCAATTGAATACCCGTTCCAAAGATCCGACCCCGACCCAGAAAGTCACTATTCAGCCGCAAGATATTCAGGAAGTACTAGATCAGCAAACCGAGCTGCTGGACATTAGTGAATATGACCTGCAAAAGATTATTCTGGAAGCGCAGGACCGAGCCAATGCCCGTGCGGTCAACCAGTTTACCTGTCAGGACATTATGACTAAAGACGTGGTGACCCTGCATGCCAATGATAATATTCAGCATGCACTGGATAAATTTAAAGAAATGAACCTGATGAGCCTGCCGGTGGTTAATGCGGAAGGCAAGCTGGTGGGAACGCTGGCCATGTATCAGGTGGTAGAATGGTTTAAACGTGCTGCAGATGTGCGCAGCAGCTGGGAACATCAAGTCAAACATATTATGACCCGCAAAGTGGTCACTGTGCAGCCATTGCAGCCGATTCAGGATCTGGTGCCCTATTTTGTGGAGCGTTCCTTTAACTATATTCCGGTAGTGAGTGAGCAGCGTCTGGTCGGAATTATCAGCCGCGCAGATATTATTGCTGCGCTGAATCAGGAACTGAACCATTTTAAAATGAGAGCTTAAAGCTGTTTTGAATAGTTCTGAAAAAAAAAGCACCCTCGGGTGCTTTTTAATTTGGAATCTGGATTTATTTAAACTTAGATAAAGAACCAGTAAATAAACAGGGAAACCAAGAAAATACACATGATATTCAGGACAAAGCCGACTTTCATCATTTCACTTTGTTGAATATGGCCAGTACCAAACACAATCGCATTCGGTGGTGTCGCCACAGGTAGCATGAAGGCACAAGAAGCCCCAATCCCGATCACAATCACCAGAATCTCTTTAGGCATACCCATCTGGTCGGCAATGGCGGCAAAGACCGGAACCAGTAAGGCAGCTGAGGCAGTATTACTGGTAAATTCAGTCAGGAAGATGATGAAGGTTGCCACAACGAAGATAATTACGAGAGGCGAGGAGTCACCGAAAGCATTTGCCAGTGTTTGACCTAAAACCAGAGAACTGCCTGAATCCTTCAAGACAGCACTTAAGGTCAAGCCGCCACCAAACAGATAGAGCACGCCCCAATCGGTATTTTCAGCAACCTGTTTCCATGTAGCCGTACCCAGAATCACCACCAGACAGGCTGCCAGAATCGCGATCCAGGTATCAGGCTGTGAAATACCGAAATTTTCAGTCAATTTTTTACTGAAAATCCAGGCCATCGCCGTACAGAGGAACAACACCATCGTCGCAATACGGGTGGTGGTCCAGGGAATATTTTCGGTGACAAAATTCACCTTATGATTCAGCTTTGGACGCAGCACCAGATACAGACTGATCAACATTGCTGGCAGAATAATGAACATCATTGGTAGGCCGACTTTCATCCAGTCAGCGAAGTCATAACCGAGGGCTTTGGCTGCAATCGCATTCGGTGGAGAACCGACGATGGTGCCCAAGCCACCAATACTGGCTGAATAGGCAATCCCGAGCAGAATAAATACAAAGGTTTTACGTTCTTTTTCGGCATCCAGATGCGCAAGTAAACCCAGCGCCAGAGGCAACATCATAGCTGCGGTGGCGGTATTGGAAATCCACATCGACAGGGCAGCAGTTACTAAAAAGATAGCCAGTACCGAAGCACCGAGATGTCCACCGGAGAGCGAGATAATCCATGTGGCAATCTTCTTGTCCAGTTTCTGGATATGCAGCGCCGTAGCCAAAGCAAAACCACCAAAAAACAGGAAAATCACGGGATCGGCAAAGGTAGCGAGTGCTGCCTGCATGCTAATCGGTACCAGTTCATCACCATCTGCCATCGGCATACTCAATACAACCGCCAGTACCGGTATGAGTAGGGCTGTAATCGTAATATGCAGGGCTTCGGTCAGCCATAGAATGGCGATAAAGGTCAGTAGGGCCAATCCCTTATTGGCATTTTCGTCATAGGGTAAAATATGATACAAGCCATAAGAGATCACGGCAGCGATCACAATTAAAATCCAGCCTTTGCGAATTCCTTTTGGCATGGCATCAGTCGGGGTGCGTAAAGGGTCGTTCATACAACCTCCTTGCTCAACTTTTTTATTTAAAAGCGTTTTTGAAATTCTTATAAAAGTGAATATGTGTTTTGATTAAAAAAGATATTATTTAAACAGTATAGTAGAGTGTTGTAATAATCCCACACTTTGCCAAAGTGCGTAAATCCCCAGTCCAAATAGAAAAAACAGCACCAGATATTTGAAATGTTGCTGGGAAAGTCGATGCCGTATTTTTCCACCCAGCCAGACACCGATGAGTGCAAATAACGTGATTCCGAGCAGGATATGCCGCTGATGGGTCTGCAAAGAAATGAGGATCGGGAAGAGTAAGGTCAACTGCACCAGTTTGCTGGCAATAAAGTTGAGATTACTGATAATGACGATATCAGTTTTGGAGAGCTGGCAGCTAAGCAGATACATCATCAGGAAGGGGGCCATGGCGTTGGTTGCACCTCCGATCATGCCGGCCAGTAAACCGAATCCCAGCATACTGAGCTGGCTGCTACTGACCCGAAGCGGAGTAGGACGTAATTGATCCAGCACATAAAAGATAATCACCAGACCCAGCAATAATTTAAGATAGCCTTCATTGATCCAGATAAGTAGTTTGACCCCCAGCACACTACCGACCAGACTGCTGAGCATGAGTGGCCAATAGCGTGAGGCATAATAGCGAATGCTCTGCAACAGGCCATGTTTTGGATCACTATTGAGCATCCAAAGATTCAATAACAGGCAGGGGAGAATCACCAGGGTGACTGCTGTACTTAAGGCATATTCACTGGATAAGGCAGCCGTACTCAGCATAGGAAAGCCAAAGCCACTGACCCCATGCAGTAATGCCGCGATCGCACACAGCCAAAGCACAATCCATTCTGCCTGTGTCATCTGAAATCCATTTCAAGAATAAAGTATCAACTTACCCTGAACAGGTGAGCAGGGTAAAGCATAAAATGGTAATAAGACCAAAACCTAAAAATCAGGCAAAAAAAAACCACGATCTTTTGGGGGAAGGACCGTGGCATAAAAATTTCACCATATGAATATTTAGGTGAAAGAGGAAACGATTTTATCGGTAGTCTTTATCCTGATTCACGGTACGCACAGGACGTTCATAATCAGTTCTGCTCGCGGCATAATCAGGCATAGAATTCTTTTTTGGCATCACCAGCCATAGAACCAGATAAACCAGAATACCCGGGAAAGCGGCACTCATGACTGAAATAATCACAAAGATCAGGCGTAATAAATTTGCGTTCCAACCAAAACGTTCAGCAATACCACCCATTACACCTGCAATCATGTTTGAGCGGTTAGAGCGATATAAACCAACATTGGCCATCCAAGTCTCCTGATAGAAAAAATAAGGTTGAGTCTAAAAAATGACTCGTATTTATAAGAATGGAGTTTTATCTGAATTTTTAAAGTATCTATTGAAAATAAATTCGTTAAGTAATGTTACGGGAGATTAAATAATCCTTAAAAAATCACTAAGATCATAAAAATTCCATTGAATTCATTATTAAAACTTATAAGTTTTCAGTGAGTCGTCTGCCTATATAGATGTGCACCCCTTCAGGTATATTTTTAAAATGAAATCGAATGTATCGCATCATTTAAGTGGTTTATGCCGGCTTGGATTTGTGCTGGGAAGTGTTGCAGGACTGATTGCCTGTGATGACCATCAAAGCAAACCCTTACCTGATACTACGAAAACTTTGGCACAAGATGGCGTAGTCATCTCCGCCGCCAATGAAAGTTATGACACCCGTAATGCTAAATCGCTCACCCAGACTGCAACCTATAATGCATTGCCTGTAGAACCAAATGTCGATCCTAAACCTGTACCGGATTATGCCAAAAGCTATGTCGGGCGTTATCTTACCCAGATTGATTGTGACGGACGGTTTGCACCTTGTACGGAAGGGAAGTCGGTGTTTATTTTGACTTTATTGCCAGATGGTACAGTGCATCGCAGTATCGTGCATTATGGCAAAGTCTTTGTGAATAATTCCAGACGAGTTCAGACCGAAAGCAATGTGACCTATCGTAAGGACCGCTGGACGATTAATCCGGAACAAACTGAACTGATCGTGGACCGTAAAGAGGGGGCAAAATTCTATTATACAATTAAAAGCCCAACCCATCTGGTCATGAATCTGGAAAAAATTTATGACGAAAAAGAACGGGCAAACCAGCAGTTATTTGATCAGGGTTATCCTGCACCTTCTAAAGCGTATGAGTTGGTCAAAGATTCTGAATTTAAGATGACAGAATAAAAGCGATAAAATCTGTAAAAAATTTAAAAACAGAGTAAATGGAAATGGCGATTCTAAAATTGTCAGGATGAATTGCGCTTAAATAAAAAGAATGAACTGAATAATATAGGAAATATTATAAGAATATTGAAAGAAGAAATAAATATAGAGGGGAGAATGGTGGGCCGTCCGCGACTCGAACGCGGGACCAATGGATTAAAAGTCCACTGCTCTACCAACTGAGCTAACGGCCCATTCGGGTAATCAAAGTAGCTTTGATTGAAGTTTCTAAAAAGAGATTTTAGAAATGATGGTGGGCCGTCCGCGACTCGAACGCGGGACCAATGGATTAAAAGTCCACTGCTCTACCAACTGAGCTAACGGCCCATCAGGGGATATCAAATTTAATGGTGGGCCGTCCGCGACTCGAACGCGGGACCAATGGATTAAAAGTCCACTGCTCTACCAACTGAGCTAACGGCCCTGAACCAACAATCAAGCAAGACTTAATTGTGCAGTGCAAGAGAAACTAAAAGAGTTCTGAAAGCACCACTTTGTTTGATGGAGCGTATTGTAGCAAGATCTCATTACAGCGCAAGTAAAAAATAACAAAGTTGCCTATGTTTGATTATAAATACAACAATTCTGCTTTATCTAAACAAAAAATAGGCAACTTCAGCACTTAGAAACGATATTGATAGGCTTGAATGTTCTCAAAAATTTCTTGAGTCAGCTCACAATACGCATCGCTCCCTGGCAATAAAACCAGCAGGCGTTCATCGGTTTTGTTTGGATCAAAAGCCTGTTCTTTCAGTTTGTTTTTCTGATACTTGAAGGTACCGGTCGTTTCTACCTGCTCTTGAATGCGCAGAAAAACTGGAACTGCATATGCAGGCAGACAGCGTTTAAAGGTGCTGACCATATTTTTCAGGTCTTGCTCATCCAGGGTGCTTCCCGGTTGCAGGGTAATTGCAGCCATGCCAGCACGGCCATTGGTATTCGGAATTTCTACGCCATAAACCACAGCTTCGATAATTTTGTCATACTCGGTCAGCATGTTTTCGACTTCAGTCGTTGAAACATTTTCACCTTTCCAGCGGAAGGTATCACCGAGACGGTCGACGAACTGGGCATGACGGAAACCGATATTACGTACCAGATCGCCCGTATTGAAGTAGGAATCACCTTTGCTGAACACGTCATGCATGATGACTGCCTTGTTCTTTTCCGGATCGGTATAGCCATCGAAAGGGGAGCGGCGAGTAATTTTGCCAATCAATAAACCGGTTTCACCTTTTTTCACCCGTTTGCAGCGACCTTTGGCATCTCGCACAGGCTCATTTTTATCTTTGTCAAATTCGATAATGGCATAAGGTGTTGGTGAGAAACCGACAGTATTGTCAAAGTTAAAGACATTGCTGAAACCGACATTACCTTCACTTGAGGCATACAGTTCCAGTACTTCCTTGATGCCAAAACGGGATTTGAATTTATCCCAGATATTCGGGCGCATGCCGTTGCCAATCATCTTGGTAACGCGATGGCCTTTTTCCAGTTCAGACGGTGGTGCATCCATCAGGTAGCGGCAAAGTTCACCGACATAACCAATCGCAGAAGCATCAAATTTTTTCACGTCTTTCCAGAAAGAAGAGGTGGAAAACTTGCGGCGGATGGCAAAAGTACTGCTTCCGGCAATCACCCCACACCAGCACACCACAATGCCTGTCGCATGATAAAGCGGCAGGGTGCAGTACATCACATCATCTTTATTCAGGTTCAGGACATGGCCATAGGTGCCATAGGCGAGTGTCCAGCGGCTATTGGTAAAGATCACCGCTTTAGGTAAGCCGGTAGTACCTGAAGTATAGATATAGAACAGGCCGTCTTTGCCTTGTACCGAATGCGTAGTCGGTGTATTGAATTTCGGGAACTGGTCAATCTGCTCTGCTAGGTTGATAAACCCTTCAGGTGCTTGTCCGGTATTTTCTTGTGTGTTCTGATCGGCAAACCAGTGGAAACGGTCAGCGGCAATATTGAGATTATTGCGGATTTCATCAACGGCAGCACGGCACTCTTCACCGACAATGACTGCAATCGGTTTCACCAGGTTAATACTATGTGTCAGGACTTTACCGACCTGAGAGGTATTCACCAGCGCAATCGTGATGCCTAGCTTGGCCAGACCAATCACACTGGCAATGAACTCCGGACGGTTCTCGACCATTACAGCCACCACATCACCTTTCTGTGCACCGAGAGAAAGGTAGAAATGTGCGATCTGGTTCGCCCAGCCATTTAGGTGAGCATAGGTATAGGACTGATCCTCAAAACGTAATGCAATACCTTCAGAATTACGCTGTGTTGCTTTTTCAAAAGCTAAACCCAGGCCTGCGGGCGTATTGGGAGTACGTAAATAAGCCTGTCGCAGTCCGTTCAGCAGATTAGGGACCTTACTGATGAAGGCAGGGATTTTGGCTGCGACATCTGCAATGCCAATAAGATCGGGTTGGTTCGTCTGGGTCATGGGCGTCCTATTATTTTTCGTATCCAATGCGTTTAATTTATATGCAATAAACGGATGATAGCCATCTTTTAGCGTGTTGAAACTAGAGTAATCAACCTATTCTGACAAAATCTAGCAAAAAAAACCTAGCCACCGAAATGACTAGGTTTTTTAGTTAACTGCAATTGGGCGAATTATGACTCAGTTGCAGTATTGGTTTTTTTCGGTGGACGGCCACGTGGACGACGTGGGCGGGCAGCCGGTTTTTCAGCTTTTGCTACAGCTTCTTCAGCTTTATCGGCTTCCGGAGTTTCGGTAGGCGTAGCTTCGCTTTCTGCTGGAGTTACTTCAACTGTAGTTGTTTCAGTGACTTCTTCAGCGGGAGCCTGTTCAGCTTTCGCAGTTTCTACAGATGCTTCCGCAGCTGGCTCAGGAGTTTGAGTCGCTTCAGTTGTATCAGCACTTTCTACTGCAGCTACCGGAGCTTCAGCAGGTGCAGCTTCAGCACTTTCAGCTTTCGCTTCTTCCGCTGGAGCCGTTGCTTCTGCAGCAGGTTCAGCCGCAGTAGATTCTGCTTCAGCTTGTGCTTGCTGTTTAGCCTGCTGTAATGCTTGCTCGGCAGCCAGTTTGGCGAGACGACGACGCTCACGTGGATCATTCGCCACACGTTTCTCTGAAACTGGTGCAGGCGGAGTTAAATCCAGCACAGGAGCAGGTTCTGCTTCAGGCTGCGCTTTGCTGACTTCTACATCACGAGTTACAGGTTTTTTCTCTGTGGTCGCGGTCGAAACCGTTGCTAAAGTCGCATTATATTCCTGCGTGAACTTTTGCAATGCACGGTTAAACGTTGGCAACAGACCGAACTGTTCAATCAGGACTGAACAGTCTTCACCATAAACATGGCGAATCAGGCTACCAATAGTGTATTGGCCAAGTGTTGGCACCTGTGATGGTGTCAATTGCTGAGTTTTCGCCTGTTGGCCTTGTACAGCACGACGGTCGCGACGACGTTGACGTGGGTCATTGCTGGCACGCTGTTTTGATGATGACTGAGCTTCAGGCGTTTTCTCTGCAGGAGCAGATGCAGTCACTTCAGTCAGGAACTCTTCCGCAGCTGGTGCTTCTACAGGAGCATCGGCAGGGGCAGTCACTTCAACAGCAGGTTTTGCGACTGGAGCAGTGTCATTCAATGCCACAATTTCGCTTTTCGCCTCGTCAATATTTACCACCATTGCTGTTGGCATCACTTCTTTACGAGGAGCATCGACCAGTTCCACACGAACTTGCTTTTCATTGACTGCTGGCGCTTCAACGGCAGCAGGTGCTTGAGGTGCAGCTTGTTCATTTAGAACACTTGGATCGCGGTGGCGATTTGGACGTTCTGGACGTTGCTGGTTGCGACGGTCACGACGTGGCACGTTTTGCTGTTGCTCATTGCTGTGAGTATCGCTTTGCTGTGCAGACTCATTGTGGTGCTGACGGCGAGAGTTGCGTTTGTTTTCACGCGCTTCCTGACGTTGTTCCTGACGAGAAACCTGAACCACTTCTTCATGCACCTGATGTTGTGATGCATTATCAGACTGCGCCTGTTCACGTGGCTCTTTGTGCTTGTTGCTACGTGCTTTCTTGTTATGACGCTGTGATTTCTCTTCACGTTCAGCTTTTTCAGACTGATCACGCTCTGGTTTATGGACTACAGTCGATGGCGCCAGATAAGCATTGCCGGTAGTTGCTGGTGCTGCAACAGCTGTTGGCTGTGCGGATACTGCTGGTGTTACAGGAGCAACCTGGCCAAACTGGCCACGGCTCACTGCACCGCCATTCACCATCTGTTCAATAGCAGCAGCAGCATTGTTCGCTGTGCGAGATTGATCAACAGTAGTTGCCTGTTTTTGTACAAACAGGTTTTCTAACCATGCACATGGGCTGGCAGCAGGTGCGGCAACTTGAGCAGGTGCCTGTTGTGCAACAGGTGCTTGCTGTACGTTTTGCTGGTTCTGGTTATTGCGGCGTTTATTGTTTTTGCCGTTGTTTTGCTGCTGTGCAGGTGCTGGTGCAGCGGTATGCGTATGTTCTTCTTCTAAATGCCACTCAGAAGACTCATAACCCAGTTCTTTTTCGCTTGAACGGGTTGCTTCAGTACGCTCGTAACTTGTCGGTGCGAAACCTTCAGGATTATACGAAATTTCGTAGTGAGGTGTTTCCAGGTGTGGATGTGGAAGTACAGTCACACGTGTATTTGAAGTTTGTTCCAGATATACCAGGCTGTGACGTTTTTCATTGAGCATGAACGCCGCAATTTCTACCGGTACTTCAACCTGAACTTCACCATGACGTTCACGTAGTGCGATTTCTTCCACTTTACGCATAATTGAAAGTGATAGAGAACGCAGGTCACGTACCATACCGGTACCATGACAGCGTGGGCAGACATAACCAGTTGCTTCTTCAAGCGATGGACGCAGACGTTGACGGCTCATTTCCATCAGGCCGAAACGAGACAGTTGGCCGAACTGGATACGTGCGCGGTCGCTTTGAGTTGCTTCACGCAGTTTCGCTTCTACCATACGCTGGTTGCGGTCTTTGGTCATGTCGATGAAGTCGATGACAACTAAGCCACCGATATCACGTAAACGTAATTGGCGAGCAATTTCTTCAGCGGCTTCAAGGTTGGTATTTAACGCTGTATCTTCAACGTCCTGACCGCGAGTTGATTTTGCCGAGTTAATGTCGATTGAAACTAAAGCTTCAGTTTGATCGATCACGATCGAACCGCCTGAAGGCAGTTTTACTTCACGTTCATAAGCAGTTTGAATTTGGCTTTCGATACCGAAATGCGCAAACAAAGGCTCATTCAATGTATAAGTTTTCAGTTTGTCTAACTGAAGCGGCATTACTGCTTTAACGAAGTTATAAGCTTCGTTATAGGCTTGCTCAGAGTCAATCAGGATTTCTGCTACATCATCACGCAGGTAATCACGGATGGCACGAGTTACCACACCTGCTTCCTGATGGACCAGCATAGGTGATGGACCTGAATTTGCAGTGCTTTGAATTTGTGCCCAAAGGTCTAGCAAATGTTGCAGATCAAGCTGTAATTCTTCTTGAGAACGGCCAATGCCTGCTGTACGAACAATGACGCTCATACCACGTGGCACATTTAAAGAGGCCAGCATTTCTTTCAGTTCTTCACGTACTGAACCAGAAATCTGACGGCTGATACCGCCACCTTTCGGGTTGTTTGGCATCAGAACCAGATAACGACCAGCTAAAGAGATGAAAGTTGAGAGAGCAGCGCCTTTATTGCCGCGCTCTTCTTTTTCCACCTGAACCAGAAGTTCAGTACCTTCAGTAATCAGTTCACGGATATTTGAAGTTTGGCGAGGATCGGCTTTGTAATAAGAGTTTGCGATTTCACGCATAGACAGGAAGCCTTGGCGACCTGCGCCGTATTCAACGAATACAGCTTCTAAAGAAGGTTCAACGCGAGTCACGTGACCTTTATAGATATTAGATTTTTTTTGTTCACGGGTACGATTCTCTAAATCGAAATCGTAAAGACGCTGACCAGTGACAAGTGCAACGCGAATTTCTTCGGCATGTGTTGCATTAATCAACATACGTTTCATGGGTGTAACACCTTATAGTGATACACAGCAAAAAATCGCTATTCACGTAGCGAACATCACACATCACGGATCAATGGCTCAGATCTCCAATGAGTTTCATTGTGGTCTGAGTCTTTTATTCCCGGCGTCTACTTGAATATAGATCAGCTTCGGTATTTTGATTCACGTATTGATGATGGCAATACGGCTTCAATCTTTAAACGATTAAAGTCACCTGAACGTTTCACTGGCGGACAAGCGGTGCATTAGATGTGAGTAACTTTCACTGTCACATTGCTCGAAGATCATCCCTTCTTTATAGAAAGTGTCTTGATACGGAATTGTCGTCGTATCTTTACAAACTGTGCAGATCCAATGCATCAAACGCTGTAGCCTGAAGTCGTCTTCAGGGTGCGACTAATCTGATGTGTATCAGTTTACGTTTAAAAACCAACTAGGTTGGCGACATATTTTTTCAGACAAACTGATTTATGTACCTGAGGTACAATTAAACGCAACAGTTTGCTTTGTTTGCCGATATAATAAGCCTTCGGCGTCGGCATAATTCTTTTGGGACCTTCCCGTATCATGTGAGTCTTTAATTGAATAATCAAGTTCAGAGAAATCTGAAATGCTTCAACTTTTACTCACAAACGATGGTTTCCGTGCGCTGACTATATCAAACCTTGCATCATCTGCCTATGGGCTAAGCTTATGTTTCTTGTGTAAAGCATAACCTAAGTGATCAGTTTTTAATCAATTTTAGTAATTTTTGGGTCATAGTAACTGTATGAATTCTACACAACAATGGCAAAGCGTCACTTGGTTTGAAGTGGATGAACATCAAGATGGACAGCGAATCGATAATTTCTTGTTCAGTCGTCTGAAAGGGGTGCCTAAAAGTCGGATTTATCGTCTGATTCGTGAAGGACAGGTTCGCGTCAATAAAAAACGCATTAAGGCCGAAACCAAACTGGCGATTGGCGACCAGATTCGTGTGGCACCTATTCGTTATGAACAAAAAGATGAATCAGAAGCGCCGATTTCGGACAAGGTGGCTCAAGGTCTTCTGTCACGTGTGGTATATGAAGATGAAGGCTTGATGGTTGTCAATAAACCATCGGGTATTGCTGTGCATGGCGGTAGCGGTGTGGCGTATGGCCTGATTGAAGGCCTACGTGCTGCAACAGGTAAAAAATACCTGGAATTGATTCACCGTATTGACCGTGACACATCGGGTCTGGTGATGATCTCGAAAAAGCGCAGTACCTTAAAAACGCTACAAGATTTATTACGTGAACATAAGATTAAAAAAACTTATGCCGCTGTCGTGAAAGGGCAGGTAACGCTAGATAAGCAACTCATTGATGCACCTTTGCATCGTTATGAACTTTCTAATGGTGAGCGCCGTGTCCGTGTCTCTAAAGAAGGCAAAGAGTCTAAAACCCAGTGGAATGTGGCAGAGCGTTTTATGCATGCGACACTGGTGTATGCTTCTCCATTGTCTGGTCGTACCCATCAGATTCGTGTACATGGTCTCAGCATTGGTCATCCGCTGGTAGGTGATGAAAAATACGGACATGAAACTGAATATCGTGGGCCAAAACCACGCCGCTTATGTCTGCATGCGATGCGCTTAGAAATTCCGGGTTATCCGACGATTGAAGCACCGTTACCTGAAGATATGCAGAGTCTTGTAGCTCAGCTTCGTGCGCAAAAGGCGGATAAGGTGGTAATACCTACGGAAGATGACGAGTAATTTTTAGCTTTTTAATGAGTCTTATCTTGCTTTACTTGAGTGGGAGAAATTTCCCTCTTTATTAGAGATGATTCAAGACAATTTCTAAATCAATGAAGGGCGACATGGATGGCGCCGTTACTCTGTGGCACAGGGACGTGCCATCAGAGTAACAAAGGATTTTTGCTACTTTTCATCCTTGAAAAGTAGATAATACCTATACGAAAACAGCTGCTCACTGATGTTAATTGTGGTGGGGAATTAATTTAACTCACCTCTCCCAAACCCTCTCCTAGAAGGAGAGGGCTTAAAGACACTGAATCAAATACTAGGAACCTTATATGAATTCACCTATAAAACTGGTCATTTTTGATTGGGATGGCACTTTATTTGATTCAGTGGGTCAGATCGTGTCGAGTTTACAGTTTGCTGCGCAACAGTTTCAGCAACCTTTAACTGATGCAGATGCGAAAAGCATTATCGGGCTGGGTTTGCCAGAAGTCGCACAACGGCTATTCCCAAGTGTGCCAGAATTACATGCGGATATTTTGCAGGCCTATTCAGATCACTATGTGATGAACTCAGTCAATGATGCCTGGTTTGAGGGCGTAGCTGAGATGCTGTATAGCTTAAAAGATGAAGGGATTAAGCTAGCGGTGGCAACAGGTAAAAGCCGTAAAGGTTTAGACCGGGTACTAAAACAAACGAATAGTCTGGAACTATTCCATGCCACTCGTGCTGCCAGTGAAACCCGCTCCAAACCTGATCCTTTAATGCTGGCTGAAATTCTGACTGAAACTGGTGTCAATGCGCATGAAGCGATTATGGTCGGTGACACTTCTTATGATCTGGAAATGGCGATGAACATTGCCATGCCAAGTGTAGGTGTGACTTATGGCGTACATACACCGGAAACTTTGGCACAGTTTAATCCACTGTCGATTGTGAAGGATGTCAGCAGTTTGCATGACTTTTTATTGGCTAAAGTCCAATGGAAAGAAGCCATTTAATTCAGTATCTTAGTCATTATTCAAGATCCGGCATTTTCTGAAACGGAAGATGCGGATCAATGCGGTAGATTTGAACAACTGGTCTTATCTTTTAGTCTAAAGTTGTGATTACAGTGGTTTTGTTCTGTCATGATTGTTGAGTTATTTAGTTGGATATAACTTAATTCATAATTATAAGATTATGTTTTTAATTGATTTTTATAAATTTAATTTATAGATAATAGCTATTGCAAAAAATAAAATAACTATTGGCATTCAAGTCGTATTTTTCCCATCCTAAAACTGTTTATTCATATGCCCGTACTAGGCGCAATTGTTTATTGGAATGATCGAAATGATCAGGTCAGAACATTTTGCCTGTCTTAGTTCTCGGCATAAGCCTCATTTTTGCAGTTTAAGGAAACATTGATGTCGAATTCTGCTGTTGTTGAATCAGTTGCACAAGCATTACGTACTGCTGAACTCTCAAAAACTGCGATCGCACCGATTCGCCCGGAACTTGGTGGTGAAAGTGCTGACGTAGATATTGCCTATGCCGTTCAGGAAGTAAATACCGAGCGTGCTCTGGCGGAAGGTCGCCGTCTGGTAGGTCGTAAAATTGGTTTGACATCGAAAGTGGTTCAAGCACAGCTTGGCGTAGATCAGCCTGACTTCGGTATGTTGTTTGCCGACATGGCCTATGGCGATGGTGAAGCAATCCCTGCAGGTTTGCTGATTCAACCGAAAGTTGAAGCTGAAATCGCATTGGTCATCAAAGAAGATCTGACTAAAGCAAAACATACGTATGCAGACATCATTAGTGCAACTGACTATGCACTTCCTGCTGTAGAAGTGGTCGATAGCCGTATCGAAAACTGGAAAATCAGCCTGATTGATACCGTAGCTGATAACGCATCTTCTGCTGCATTCGTTCTGGGCTCTAAGCCTGTCAAACTGGAAAACCTTGATCTTGTGAACTGCAAGATGGTCATGACACGTGGCGACGAAGTGGTTTCTCAAGGCGTGGGTAAAGCATGTCTGGCAAACCCGTTAAATGCTGCTGTGTGGCTGGCAGATGAAATGGTACGCCGTGGCCGTCCATTGCTAAAAGGCGACATTATTTTGACTGGTGCTTTGGGTCCAATGGTTGTAGCTCAGCCTGGCGACGAATTCAAAGTTGAAATTGAAGGCTTTGGTTCAGTAACAGCTGCTTTTGCTGCTGAATAAGGGAATACAAGAGAGTACATTCATGAAAAAGATTAAATGTGCATTGATCGGTCCAGGTAATATTGGTACTGATTTGCTTTATAAACTGCAACGCAGCGAATGGTTAGAACCAGTATGGATGGTGGGGATTGACCCAACTTCTGAAGGTCTAGCACGTGCAGCAAAAATGGGTTTAAAAACCACTGCTGAAGGCGTAGACGGTTTGCTGCCTCAAGTAGTTGAAGATGACATCAAAATCGCCTTCGATGCAACTTCTGCTTATGTACATGCTGAAAACAGCCGTAAGCTGAACGAGCTTGGCGTGTTAATGATTGACTTAACACCAGCTGCAATTGGTCCTTACTGCGTACCACCTGTCAACCTTGAAGCATTGCTTGAACAAGGTGAAGTGCCAAACGTCAATATGGTAACTTGTGGCGGTCAGGCAACGATTCCTATGGTTGCAGCGATTTCTCGCGTTCAGCCTGTGAACTATGGCGAAATCATTGCGACTGTATCTACTAAATCAGTTGGTCCTGGTACACGTAAAAACATCGACGAATTCACGCGTACGACTGCTGGTGCGATTGAGAAAGTGGGTGGTGCGAAACAAGGTAAAGCGATCATCATCATTAACCCTGCTGAGCCACCACTGATGATGCGCGACACTGTTCACTGCCTCGTTGAAGGTGAACCAGATCAAGCGGCAATCACTGAATCTGTACATGCGATGATCCTCGAGGTTCAAAAATACGTACCAGGTTACAAACTGGTGAACGGTCCTGTATTTGATGGCAACCGCGTATCGATCTTCCTTGAAGTTGAAGGTCTGGGTGACTTCCTGCCTAAATATGCAGGTAACCTCGACATTATGACTGCAGCAGCTGCACGTACCGCAGAAATGTTCGCAGAACGTGTTTTAAATGCAGTTGAAGCTTAAGGAGCACCTTCATGTCTAAGATTATTATTAATGATATGACTTTACGTGATGGTATGCATCCCATGCGCCATCAAACTACACCTGAGCAAATGGTTGCGATTGCAACTGCGCTGGATGATGCAGGTGTACCGCTGATTGAAGTAACACACGGTGACGGCCTTGGCGGTAACTCTGTGAACTACGGTTTCGCAGCTGCAACTGATGAAGAATACCTAAAAGCGGTTATTCCAAACCTGAAACAAGCAAAAGTATCTGCGCTGTTACTTCCTGGTATTGGTACGGTTGATCACCTGAAAATGGCGCATGATGTAGGTGTAGCAACCATCCGTGTTGCAACTCACTCTACTGAAGCAGACGTTTCTGAACAGCACATTACTGCTGCTCGTAAACTGGGTATGGATACTGTGGGCTTCCTGATGATGGCACACATGGCTTCTCCAGAAAAACTGCTTGAAGAAGCGCAAAAAATGGTGTCTTACGGCGCCAACTGTATCTATGTAACTGACTCTGCAGGTTATATGCTGCCGCAAGACGTGACTGACCGTGTTGGTATTTTACGTGCTAACTTAGGTTCAGACATCGAAATCGGTTTCCATGGTCATCATAACCTAGGTATGGGTGTTGCGAACTCTGTTTCAGCAGTGCAAGCAGGTGCAACACGTGTTGACTTGGCATCAGCTGGTCTGGGTGCTGGTGCAGGTAATACGCCACTTGAACTGTTTGTTGCGGTTGCCAATCGTATGCAAATGGAAACTGGTGTTGACCTGTTTAAAGTACAAGACGTTGCAGAAGATCTGATCATTCCAATGATGACTCATCAGATCCGTGCGGACCGTGATGCTGCAACTTTAGGTTATGCGGGTGTTTACTCTTCATTCCTGCTGTTCGCTAAACGTGCTGAAGCAAAATATGGCGTATCTGCTCGTGAAATTCTGCTTGAGCTTGGTCGTCGTGGCACCGTTGGCGGTCAGGAAGATATGATTGAAGATTTGGCATTGACTATGTCTAAAGCGAAAGAGCTTCAAGCTTAATAGTTAAAAGCTAAATTTTAAAAAAAGCGTCCGAAAGGGCGCTTTTTTATTTATTTGAATAAAATGAATAAGATATTAAAACGATAGAATAAGATATTTTAATTATTACTATTTATTTTAAGAAAATAATCAAACACATTTCCTTAAACATAAAAACGATAAATAAAAAGTTATTTTTAAATTATAAAAAAATAATGGCTGTTTATATAAGAGAAAACATGGATTTATATTGATTATCTGGTTAATTTTTTATTTTAGTTAATTGTTTATAAATATAAGTCTTTTTCAAATTTCAGCATACTTATTCTATCTATAGAGATTAATAGAAAAATTTTAATACTGTAGTCGGATTTTTAAAAAAACTAGAGTTGAGCATGATAGCGGCATAGCTTAATTTGATTACTAGGAATAAGCCATGCGTCGTCAAAACTTATGGATAGCAATGCTTGCTGCAACAGCAAGTTTAGGAACAACTGCAGCAAATGCAGATTTTATTGACGATAGTAATGTCCAGCTTAAATTTAAAAACTTTTATCTAGATCGTCAGTATCAAGATGATTTTTCTTCACGTAATTGGGGTTCTTGGTCACAAGGCGTGACTCTAGATGCCAAATCAGGCTATCACGATATTGGTGGTGGGGTGCAGGTTGGTGCAGATGTTCTGGTTCAACATGCAGTTAAACTCAAAGGCCGTGATCAAAATCCGGATTGGGTGTTGCCTCACGATGGTAAAGAATCTAAAGATCATTTTGGTAAAGTTGGCGCAACCTTAAAAGCTAAAGTTTCTGAGACTGAGCTGAAAGTGGGTGAGTTATTGCCTGTATCTCCAGTGCTAGTATTTGATCCATCTCGTCAGCTCATCACTACTTATAGCGGTGCATGGTTAGAATCTAAAGAGATTAAAGATACCAAACTGACTTTGGCTTATATTGATAAAATTAATAATCGTTACGACAATCAGTTCCGTGATTTAGCTTTATTTTCTCCAGGTAGAACTTTACCTGATGGTACACAAGGTCATTATGACTTAGGTCCTGAATCTGATGGTATGTGGATTGCCGGTGTAGATCACCAGTTCACGCCTGAAATTGGTGGTAGCTACTGGTATGCAGATGTTCAAGACATCTACCAACAGCATTACTTGGGTGTGAATTACAAAACTGCGCTAGGCGAAAAAACCAAATTAGATAGCCATGTGCGTTATTTTGATAACTCAGATTCAGGTGACAAACTGTATGGTGATATTGATAATCAGGCATTGTCAGTAGGGGCAAAAGTTAATCATGGTGCGCATACCGTAGGTCTGGGTTATCAGCAAATGTTTGGTGATACTGCATTTCCAACACTTGGCGGCTGGGTGCCGCAGCCTTATCTGGTGAACTGGGGCGTTGCAACCTTTACTGCACCAGAAGAAAAGTCATGGAATATTTCTTATGGCTATGACTTCTCTGAAATGGGTGCCAAAGGCTTAAATGCGACTGCAGTTTATTTCAAAGGTTATGATGCTCAATCAGGTGATCAAAACTTTAATACTGATGAGTTAAATCTGATTGCGAATTACACTGTTCCAGAGGGTAAGTTAAAAGGATTAGGCATTCAAGCGATGTATATCGATGTGAATTTTGCTAATCCTACTAAACCAGATCTTCAAGAATACCGCGTAGCGACGACTTATACCCATAAATTCTAAGTTAAGCGCATTTTAAGGGCAGTCAGTATTCTGACTGCTTTTTTTTGAGTTAAGAACTTAATCAAAGCCTTAAATTAAACAAGGTTTTAAATTTAAAATAATTAATTAAAACAAATACTTAAATAATATATTTTTTGTAGTATGCAATCGTAATTTTATATCAGTTGAAGACAGTAGAGCGGTTAATATAAGACGGTAAAAAGATCATTTTTAATGAGTCAACTTGACGTCGAATTCTCGTCATCGAGGAACACGCAAGCAAGAAACTGTAAGAGGAATCATGATGAGCACTGTTCAAATCCCTGATTATAAAACAGATCCTTTCTTCGGCTTAGAAGACAAATGGATTGAAACTGCAGAAGGTGAGTTGACTCACTACCATGAAATTGGTGAAGGTACGCCTATTCTGTTCCTGCACGGTTCAGGTACGGGTGTATCTGCTGCTGCAAACTGGTGGTTAAACCTGCCTTCAATTGGTGAACAAGCACGTTGTATCGCAATCGATACCATTGGTTATGGTCAAACTGTGGTTGCACCAGGTACTGCTTATGGTATCCGTGCATGGGTGGATCATGCTGTACGTACTCTAGATGCATTAGGTATCGAAAAAACCTGGTTAGTGGGTAACTCTCTGGGTGGCTGGTTGGCATTCCAGATGGCACTTGATTATCCTGAACGTGTTCTAGGTATCGTGTCTATGGGTACTGGCGGTGCAAAACAGACTGCTGCACTTAAAGCGCATGCAAACCCTGTACTGACTGAAGAAGGTATTAAGAAAACACTTTCTATGTTTGTCGTGAACAAAGATCTGATCACTGACGAACTGGTGAAAGTACGTTTTGCTTCTGCTGCAAATGACTATGCATCAAATCGTTTGATGGATGTAGTGGGCGCACGTGACCGTGACCGTTTCGAATTCCCGTTAGACTTCGAAAAAATGAAAGACATCACTGTACCTGTATTATTGATTCATGGTACTCAAGACGTGGTCATTCCGGTTTCTCGTACTTGGGACATCCTGAACATCGTGCCAAATGCTGATGCACACATCTTCAGTCAATGTGGTCACTGGTCTCAAGTTGAAAAATCAGATGAGTTCAACACTGTGATCAAAAACTACCTGGCTGTACACGGCGTAAAATAAGTCGTAAACAGTTTAGAAAAAGGATGGCTTCGGTCATCCTTTTTTCTTTCTAAAATATTTGATTTACTGCTGCCAAATGAGTGTCATTTCATTCAGTGAATTTTTTGAATGTTTTTAATGCCTTTTAGCTATTAATCAGAATTTCAAAAATTAAAATGGGCCTTAGACTTCTTATTAGACTTAAGTTGTAAAAGAAGCCTAATTTGAGCAAAAATTAAACCTAATAAGCCATGGTCGGAGATGTTGGAAGCCAAGCTAGATGTGGTCTGTCATAGGAAAAATGAATATAAAATGAAATTTTGATCAGAAAAAATAAAAACAAAAAAGCACACGTATTCTCAGAGGAAATTACGTGTGCTGCTATAAAAATAGAAAATTAATGTGGTTCGTCGCGGTTAATGTCTAGGTAGAATACGCGAGTCAGGAGTTCCAGGAACTTCTTCACTGCGACTGAATTACTATCCTTGCGATAGCTAACATAAAGATCTAAAAAGGGAAGTTCTACATCCAGCGGGCGGATTACAGTATTGTTCATGGTCAATGGTGCGATATAGCCTGGCAGGATGGCACAGCCCAAGCCCATTCCAATCGAGTTGATATTGAACAGGATATTATCCGCCTTTTGCACAATATTAAGCTCAATGCCATTGGTCTTGGCAAATTCCATAATCGTATTGTGCAGGGTGAGTGACTGTTCTGCAGATGGAATAATAAAATCTATACCATTCAGTAATTTAACTGGAATACGGTCGTATTTCGCTAAAGGATGATCCTTCGGCAAAATGAAGATCAATGGCTCACGAATCACAAACTGGCTTTCAATTTCATCACTATGGAAATTGTGACGGGTAAAGGTCAGATCCAGTTCGCCTTTCTTCAATAATCGCATTTGCTCATTATTGTTCAGACTGAGCAATTCAATTTTTAAATCAGGGTTTTGCACGCGCAGATTCGGCAGGATATACGGGAAGATTTTCATTTCCGCGACAGGGACGAAACCGATGCGTAGCATCTGCTGCTTGGCTTGTGAGACCTGACGGGCCATGGCAATCGCCTTATCAGCTTGTGCCAGCGTCAGGCGGGCCTGTTCTAGGAATACAGCACCTTCTTCGGTCAGTTCGACTTTACGCTTGGTACGGTGTAGCAGTTTGACACCGACATCTTCTTCCAAATCTTTGATTTGCTGACTAAGTGATGGCTGAGCCGTGTAAAGTTTGAGTGCTGCCTTACTGAAGTTGAGTTCTTCAGCCACAGTAATGAAGTAGCGGAGGTGTCGTAATTCCATATCATCAGCCCGTCGAGTAATCCAAAAAATGTCTTACTATAATTTCAGAAGAGTATAATCTATAAACAACTATGTCGTGAAGATTATTTTGTCATTTAGAAAGTAAATGCTTTGGAGGGATTGATTAGTGTTTTAATATAAAAATACACGCCTAGAATAATTGCTTAAAACTATTAATTGAAACAAAAAAAATATTTCCCCAAAACCGCCCTAAAATCCATCATCGTTGAAAAGTTGAGTCTATTACTTTGTGCCATAACTGGTCACAGGAGAGCTTTTCATGAGTGGAAAAATTGATGTGCGCGAAATCGACGCTTTAGTCGATGCACAAAATGGACGTATCACGCCATCTATCTATACAGATCCTGACATTTACGAATTAGAACTTGAACGTGTCTTCGGTCGTACATGGTTATTCCTTTGCCATGAAAGCCAAATTCCTAAGGCTGGCGATTTCTTCAATACCTACATGGGTGAAGATCCAATCATCGTGGCACGCCAAAAAGATGGCTCAATCAAAGCATTCTTAAACCAATGCCGTCACCGTTCTATGCGCGTAAGCTTCGCAGACTGTGGTAATACACGTGCGTTCACTTGCCCATACCACGGCTGGTCATACGGTATTGATGGTTCTCTAAAAGACATCCCGCTTGAAGATCGTGCTTACCCACATGGTGCATGTAAAGAGCAATGGGGTCTGGTAGAAGTTAACCGTGTTAAATCATACAAAGGCCTGATTTTCGGATGCTGGGATGAAACGACTCCAGATCTAGAAGAATACATGGGCGATATCGCTTGGTACCTGGACGGCGTTGTAGATCGTCGTGAAGGCGGTACTGTGATTGTGGGTGGTGTACACAAATGGGAAATCGAGTGTAACTGGAAATTTGCAGCTGAACAGTTCGCATCTGACCAATATCACGCGTTGTTCTCTCACGCATCTGCAATTCAGGTGCTTGGTGCGAAACCAGACGACGAATCTTCTAAGAAATTAGGTGCTGCACAAACTGCTCGTCCAGTTTGGGAAACTGCGAAAGACGCGATCCAATACGGTTCACGTGGTCACGGTTCAGGCTTCTTCTTCACAGAGAAACCAGACGCAAACGTATGGGTTGATGGTGAAGTAGCAAACTACTTCCGCGAAACTTACGAAGAAGTGAAAGAACGCCTAGGTGAAACTCGTGCGCTGCGTCTTGCAGGTCACAACACCATGTTCCCTACATTGTCTTGGTTGAACGGTACTGCGACTCTTCGTGTATGGCACCCACGTGGTCCAAACAAAACTGAAGTTTGGGCATTCTGTATCTGTGATGCGGACGCGCCAGAAGATGTACAAGCAGCATTTGAACGTTCTGCAACTCGTGCCTTCGGTCCTGCTGGTTTCCTAGAGCAAGATGACTCTGAAAACTGGATCGAAATCCAAAAAGTTTTACGTGGTTACAAAGCGCGTCAAAACAAACTCATTATGGAAATGGGTAAAGGTAACGAGAAAGTACGTGAAGATGGTATCCCGGGTATCACTAACTATATTTTCTCTGAAACTGCAGCACGTGGTATGTACCGCCGTTGGGCAGATTTATTGATTCATGAAAAATGGGAAGACGTTGAAGCTGCGGCTGACGAATACGAGAAGGAGCTTATGAAATGAGTCAAATCAGTTTAGAACTTCATCACCAAATTAGTCAGTTCCTGTATCAAGAAGCCAAGCTTCTTGATGACTGGAAATTCCGCGAGTGGTTAGACACGCTAGCTGAAGATATTTCTTACACGCTACGTACTACACCAAACGCTCAAACGCGTGACCGTCGTCGTTCAGTTGAACCACCTACTACCTGGGTATTCAACGATACGAAAGATCTTCTGGAACGTCGTGTTGCACGTCTGGAAACTGGTATGGCTTGGGCTGAAGAGCCTCCATCACGTACCACTCACATGGTGAGCAACGTGATTGTTGAGCCGACTGAAGTTGAAGGCGAATACGATGTATACGTGACATACCTACTGTACCGTACCCAGAAAGAGAAAGACGTTACGATTTACTGTGGTAAACGTCATGACAAGATCCGCAAAGTTGAAGGCGGCCTGGGCTTCCAGATCTTCAACCGTAAGATCACGCTTGACCAAGTTACCTATAACTCACATAACCTGAGTGTGTTCTTCTAATGAATAAGATTTTTGTTTGCCAAGTTGACGAATTAGACGAAGGCGAAGCGTTAAAAGTGGATTGTGGCGTAAACGGTATCGAAGCGCTTGCAGTATTCAACAACGGTGGCGAATTCTTCGCAATGAACGACCGCTGTTCACACGGTAATGCTTCTATGTCTGAAGGCTACCTTGAAGACGACGGTACAGTGGAATGTCCACTTCATGCAGCTCGTTTCTGTTTGAAAACAGGTCAGGCACTTTGCTTACCAGCAACTGACCCAATTCAAACATTCCCAGTTGTACTTGAAGATGGTGCGTTATACGTAGAGATGGCAGGAGAGTAATCATGGGTTGGCTACAAGGCGAAGTTGCACTGATCACTGGTGGTGGTTCAGGTCTCGGTTGGGCACTGGTAGAACGTTTCCTGGAAGAGGGTGCACAAGTGGCCGTTCTTCAACGTTCACAGTCTAAAGTCGATGCACTGAATGCACATTTTGGTGATCGCGTGCTGGCAATCGCAGGTGATGTGGCCAGCTATGAAGACAACGTCCGCGCTGTTAAAGCGACTGTAGAGCGTTACGGTAAACTCGACTGTTTCGTGGGTAATGCCGGTATCTGGGATCACTATGCCGATATCGTCAATACTTCAGGTGAGCAGCTGGAAAAAGCCTTTGATGAGATTATGGGGATTAATACCAAATCTCTGATCTTAGGTGCGAAAGCTGCACTGGATGAGCTCGTTAAATCTGAAGGTTCGATCATTTTCACGCTGTCAAATTCTGCATTGTATTCTGCAGGTGGCGGTCCAGTTTACACAGCATCGAAACATGCGGGTGTGGGCATTATGAAAGAACTGGCTTACGAACTTGCACCTAAAGTCCGCGTAAACGCCGTTGCGCCATCAGGTATGAATGTGAACATCAAAGGTGCTGCATCCTTAGGTCAGGAAAATCTTGGCCTGCTCGATGCACGTGATCCTGAGAAAATCGCCCGTGGCATGCCACTGAATTTCTTACCTGAGCCGGAAGATATGACAGGTTCATATGTGCTCTTGGCATCTCGTCAAAATAACCGTCCTTTGACTGGTGTTCTGATCAATGCAGAATGCGGTCTGGGTATTCGCGGCTTACGTCAGCCACGTGCCGGTTTCTTTGACGAATAAAAATCTAGTCTGAAATGGACTTTTCGGCAGCCTGTTCTTGGCTGCCTTCCTTTTAAGGAGTCTCTCATGGCCGTTAAACTTATTTGTGCATCGCACAGTCCTTTAATGGAATTTGCTTCACCGCAGGAAAAACGCAAAGAACAGGCTGTTCGTGAAGCGTTTGAAAAACTGTCTGCTGAAGTAAAAGCTTACGACCCAACCCTGATCATTACCTTTGGTCCTGACCATTTCAATGGTTTCTTCTATGACCTGATGCCGAGCTTCTGTGTGGGCATTCGCGCGACTGCTGCAGGTGACTGGGACTATGGTAAAGACAATGCACACATTGATGTACCAGAAGACAAAGCACTGGGCTTAGTGCGTCGTGTACTCGATGAGGGCGTGGACGTTGCGTATTCTTACCGTATGCAAGCTGACCATGGTGTGACTCAGCCATTGCACTTCCTGTGCGACGGCAAACTTGATCGTTATCCAACGATTCCAATTTTCATTAATGGCGCTGCAGCACCAATGCCAACCACGAAGCGTACCATCGCTTTAGGCCGTGCTGTAGGTCAGTTCATCAAATCTCTGAACCTTGAAAATGAGCGTGTCCTTGTTTTAGGTACAGGTGGTCTGTCACACGATCCACCAACTCCGCAAATGGGTTCTGTACCACCAGAAGTGGAAGAGTTCCTGATTGCAGGTCGTAACCCGACACCTGAAGCACGTAACGCGCGTCAGTCAAAAATTATTGCAGTGGGCCAGAAACTGGCAGCGGGCGATACCTCTGTTGCAGTTCCTCTGAATGCTGAATGGGATATCGCATTGCTTGAAAAATTCAAGAATGCCGACTTCGCTGCACTAGAAGCCATGACTGAAGCTGAAATCCGCCGTGATGGTGGCCGTGGTGGTCAGGAAGTCCGTTCGTGGATGGCGGCATTTGCTGCTTTAAGCGAAATGGGCGAGTACGAAATGACAACGCACTGTTATGAAGAAATCAGTGAATGGATTGCGGGCTTCGGCATCGTATCTGCAGAGTTAAAAGGTTAAAGACATGAGCAACATCGAAACCATCGTAATTGTAGGTGCTGGCCAGGCAGGTGCAAGCGCGATTTTAGAACTTCGTGGCAACAAATACGAAGGTAAAATCATTCTGATCGGTGATGAAACGCATCTTCCTTATGAGCGTCCACCACTGTCTAAAGACGTGATTCTAAAACCTGAAGAAACCAAGATTGAAATCCTGTCAGAAGAAAAACTGGCGGAACTTGGGGTTGAAACCATTCGTGGCAATGGCGTGAAAAAAATCAACGCTGAAGCGAAAACGGTTGAACTTCAAAATGGTGACGTTGTTGCTTATGACAAACTGTTGCTTGCTACAGGCGGCGCAGCTCGTCGTCTGCCGAACTTCGATGCGTTGGGTAAACATGTTTATACGCTACGTAACCTAGAAGATTCACAAGCACTGGTTCCAGTATTGCAATCAGGCCGTCGTATTGTCCTGATTGGTGGTGGCGTGATCGGTCTGGAACTGGCTTCTTCAGCACGTTTCAAAGAGTGTCAGGTAACTGTGATCGAAATGGGTCCTATGGTGATGGGCCGTTGTTCACCTCGTATCCTGAGCGAATTCCTGCTTGAACAACAACGTTTGGCAGGGATCGACGTTCGTCTGGAAACCAAAATTGCAGATTGCAAACTGGATGGTGAAGAAGTGGTGATTACCTTTGAGGGTGGTGAAGAGCTTCGTGCTGATGCTGTAGTTTATGGTATTGGGATTGTGCCAAATGCACAATTGGCTGTAGAAGCTGGCCTGGATGTTGATTTCGCGATTAAAGTGAATGAAAACTGCCAGACTTCAAATGCAGACATTTATGCAGCGGGTGATGTGGCAACTCAACTTCGTAACTGCGGTAACCACCGTCGTGTCGAAACTTGGGAAAATGCCAACCTTCAAGCAGGCATCTTTGCGCGCCATGTGATGGGCGTTGAGCATCCGACTCCAAATCCAGCATGGTTCTGGACAGATCAGTTGGACATCAACTACCAGTTCGTGGGTGACATGGCTGCTGCTGAATGGCAAGTTCGCGGTGAAATCAATCCAGAGCTTCGCGCTGAATCATCATTCGTGATGTTTGGTGTGACTGATGGCGTTATTGTTGGCGGTATTACGGTCAATGCGGCAAAAGAAATGCGTCACCTGAAAAAGCTGATCAGCAAGAATGCAGCGTTTGAAGCAGACAAATATTTAGATCTCAGCCAGGATCTTCGTAAACTTGTGAAATAACTTTGTTTTATTGATAAGTTTACAAAAGGGCAGACCTTGGGCAACTTGGGTCTGCTTTTTTATGTCTGTCAGATTGTGCTGTCATGACCTCACATTCTATTGTGATTTGAAATGGCTTTGTGTAGGTTTGGCTTACTTTTCAAAGATGAAAAGTAATAAAAATCTTTTGCTAAACTGAGGATATATCCCTATATCCCAGTTTAGCGGCGGCATCCCTGCCGCCATCAGTATTGTCGATTGTGGATTTGAACGAGAAGTTAGTTCAATTCTTTCTAAAAAAATTTAATTGAGTCTTTTATGAATTCAAATTCATCTCCCATGCTGGTGACGGCAAGTATTTATGCCTTGCTGGTGCTGATCTGGGCAGCAACGCCACTGGCGATTGTCTGGAGCGTGCAGGAAGTGCACCCGATGTGGGTGCTGATCATCCGTTATTTCGGCGCTTCTCTGCTGGCGCTGGCGATCTTGGCTGCCATGCGTAATCCATTGCCATTTGATCGAACCTCCATGATGAGCTATGTAGCAGGTAGCCTGAACTTGATCGGCGCGCAGTTATTTATCTACCTGGCTGCGAATTATTTGACCTCTGGCTTAATGGCCTTAATTTTCGGTTTCTCACCACTGGTTGCAGGTCTGATCGGGCATGTCATCCTGAAAACCAACCGTCTGATCTGGCTGCAATGGCTCGGTATGGCAGTTGCCGTCGGTGGTTTAAGTTTTGTCTTTGCGGAGTCAGCAGATAGTAAAGTGAATCCGTGGGGTGTGGTGCTAATGCTGATTAGCATGGTGTCTTATATCAGCTCGATTTTCTGGGTGAAGCAGATCAATGCACCGTTAAAACCGATGTCCCAAGCCACCGGTTCTTTGATTGTTTCCTCATTGGGATCATTGCTAATCATTCCATTTATCTGGCAATCTTTCCCAACACAAATGCCAAGTATGCAGGCGCTGTTCGGCTTTGGTTTTACCATGATCCTGTCTTCGATTGTGGCGATGCTGTGTTACTTCTGGCTGATTCGCCGTCTGGCTGCATCCACCGTATCCCTCAGCAATGTGATGACGCCAATCATTGCCCTGATTCTCGGTGCAACCCTGAATAACGAAGTGATCAGCAGTCATGCCTTTGCTGGTATTGCGGTAGTGATGTTCGGGATCGTGATGTACTTCTGGAAAGAATGGCGCGAGCAGTATTTTTCTAAATCTTAAAATAGATTGTTCAAGTTAAATTCAGACCTAAAAGGAAGCTTTGGCTTCCTTTTTTTATTTTTGCAGTTTTAGATGCAGTATTGGGTAGGGATTACCTTCAGCATCGGTTTCTGAGCGGCTGATGATCTTGAAACCATGTTTTAAATAGAAAGCAATCGCATTAGGGTTGTGCTCATTCACATCAACTTCAGTCACACCCAGAGCAAGCGCATGTTGTAATAACTGGCTGCCTATGCCTTTTCTAAATGCCGCAGGAGAGACAAACAGCATTTCCAGTTTGCTGCCTGCAATGCCCATAAAACCCAGAATCTGCTGCTGATGTTCCACATGGAACAGTTGCACCTGAGCAAAATAACTATGCTGGATAATCTGCTGGCGAATCTTCAGGACCTGCTCGTCATTCAGGAAATGATGCGTAGCACGTACGGATTGCTCCCATAGTTCTAGGAGCTGAGGATGACGATCGGCAGAAGTAGGGATAATCACAGGCATGAAGATTCCGATTAAAAATGAGAACAACAAAACAATAAACAATTTATGTCAGCAGTTTATTAAGATGCAAAGAGATAAAATGAAAAATCAAATAGATCCATCTGTTTGAGGAAAAACTAGGACAACTTTGAATGTCATCTGAATCTAATAAAATTGTGGTCTATGCAGCATTATTTGGCAACCTGGCTATTGCGCTGGTGAAGTTTATTGCGGCCTATATCACCAATAGTTCTGCGATGCTGAGTGAAGCGATTCACTCGGTGGTTGATACCCTGAATGAAATTCTGTTGCTGTACGGCATGAAAAAGGCAGAGCAGCGCCCAGATGCCCACCATCCTTTTGGCTATGGTCGTGAACTGTACTTCTGGGCCTTTATCGTGGCCTTGATGGTCTTTGCTCTAGGTGCCATTGTGTCGATCTATCAAGGTATCCTGCACATCATTCATCCTGAAGAAATGCAGGATCCGATGATCAACTATATCGTGCTGGGTATTGCGATTCTGTGTGAAGGATTCTCCTGGACCGTAGCTTTAAGAACCTTCCGTAAAATGAAAGGCAAGATGGGCTATTTTGAAGCTTTTAGGCGCAGTAAAGATCCGACCACCTTTACTGTGTTATTTGAAGATACTGCTGCGCTAGTGGGTCTTTTTATTGCCCTGACCGGGATTTTCTTGGCTCATCAACTGAATATTCCTGAGCTGGATGGTGCTGCCTCTATTCTGATTGGTGTTGTATTGGCGGTATCAGCCTGGTTACTGGCACGTGAAACCAAAGGCCTATTACTGGGAGAAACAGCAGATCCTAGACTGCGTGAAAATGTACTTAACATTGCTCAGCAGGATGCTGCGGTCTATAGCGCCAATGGTGTACTCACCGAGCAGATGGGCGCGCATCAGGTGATTGCCTCCTTAAGTCTGGAATTTAAAGACGATCTGACTTCTGATGAAATCGAAGCTTGCGTCAACCGGATTGAAGCGCAGATCAAACAGCTACACCCTGAAATTATTACTCTGTTTGTGAAACCTCAAACCAAAGCGGTATGGCTGGAACGGACCCAAGGTCGTATTTGAGGAAGTGAAGATTTCAGCAGATAACTTTCGTCGGATAGTCAGGAGGGCATCAAGCGTGATTACATGAATACGGGATAAAAATTTAGGTCATGAAATCATGTACAGTCAGGTATGGAGTGAGAATTATCGGATGAATATCGATCATTCTCCTGTCTTTTTAGAAAGAAGAATGGACACAAACTTGATCTCGAGTATTCATTTTTTTAGAAGCTTTTCATCGGTTTTGGTCTTTCCATGGGCTCGATGTTTTGCTAAAAATAACAAAAACATAAATGAATCTTAGGCACGTATTTCATACTATGCTGGAATACCGAAGTATATAAGTTTGTATGCGATTTAAAGAGATGCTCCGTTTGAAAATTCCAGGTGGATGCTGTCTTGCATATAACAAATAATAAATAGTGGATATTTATGCAAGATCTTTTCAAGACTAAAAAATTTCAGCTTGAGACTGAGTCCAGTTGGAAACATCTCTGGTCCAAGCCGGTATTTGATTATCTACATTCCGATCATTTTGATGGTGAGCGGTTTAAGAATCTGGAGCATCATTCGCTCGAGCAGAGTCGCTTTGACTTGTATAAATGGTTATTCACCAGAAAATCCAGAACTTGGGAAGTAAATCTGGAACAGGAACGTGCCGAGTTTTTTTCACGTCCGCGTGCTTTACCACAAAATCGGCCGGAAGCCACTTTAGATGACTGGCAAATCTGGTTTATTGGGCATGCTACCGCTCTGATCCAGATCGGGCCGTATAATTTTCTGACTGATCCGGTCTGGTGTGAATATGCCAGTCCTTCTGCATCCCGAGGGCCACAGCGCGTCATTCCTGCTGGCATTGCCCTGGATGAGCTGCCGCATATTGATGCCGTATTGCTCAGCCATAACCATTATGATCATATGGATCTGGCGACCTTGGCCTGGCTGCATCAGACCTATCAAATGCCGATCTATACCGGCCTTGGTAATGGCTGGTACCTGCCTAAAGACTATAATGTCATTGAAATGGACTGGTGGGAAAATGCATTTTTTGAAGATATCCAGATTGTCTATTCGCCAGCACAGCACGCTTCAGGACGTGGAATGCGTGACCAGAACTGCGCATTATGGGGCGGTTTTTCCTTATTGAATGGCAAGGATCATTGCTATTTTGCTGGGGATAGCGGCTATGCGCCGCATTTCAAGGAAATTCGCAAACGCCTGGGACCACCACGAATTGCGCTGTTGCCGATCGGTGCCTATGAACCGCGTGAACTGATGCGCAATATTCATATGAATCCGGAAGATGCTTTTCATGCCCATCAGGACTTAATGGCACGTTGTTCTATGGCCATTCATTATCGGACCTTCCAGCTCACTGATGAAGCACGTGACCAGCCTGAAAATGAACTGCAGCATATTATTCAGCATTCATCCAAGCTGATTAACCCGTTTTACTGTATTCGTGAAGGCAAACGGATTATTGTCTAAGGGCTTAAGATCACTCCTGTATAACGATTGAGTCGTTAGCTAGCATATAGAGTAGCTCTCATTTGTATAGGATTAAATCCTATGCTGAAGGGTACAGGTGCCAATCGTGGTGGAAACAAGCATGGCATACTGACTGATCGGGTGGGTATGTTGAGCAATGATTTCTTCGTGAATCTGATGGATATGAAAAAGATCTGGGTACCGGTAGAAGAACCTTTTTGAAATCCGTGACCGTCAAACACATGACCTGAAATGAACTGCAATTCATATTCCTAATGCTTTAATTTAACACCAATAAAAAAACCACCCTCGGGTGGTTTTTTATTCGCTCAGTTCAAGCTAAAAAACTTAGAGAAAGCTTGGTAGGCCTTTAGCTGGATCAGTTGCTCGAGCCATCTGGGCATCAGCTACGCTCATCCCAAGAGCTTGAGCAATACCTTCACCATAGGCGGGATCACAGGCATAACAGTTACGGATATGACGGTACTTGATGAAATCAAGCGCATCACCCATTGCGGCTGCGGTATTATTAAATAGAGCCTGTTTCTGCTCATCATTCATCAGGTTGAACAGGGCACGTGGCTGGCTGAAGTAGTCATTATCATCTTTGCGATAATCCCAGAAATCTGCATCACCCGTGATTTTGAGGGGGGGCTCTCTGAATTCTGGCTGTTCCTGCCACTGGCTGAAACTGTTCGGCTCATAATGCGGCAATGAACCATAGTTGCCATCCATACGGCCCAAACCATCACGGTGATTTGAATGTACCGGGCAACGTGCGGCATTGACCGGAATCTGGGCATGATTCACACCTACACGGTAACGCGCTGCATCAGCATAATTGACCAAACGTGCCTGTAGCATGCGATCCGGTGAATAGCTGATACCTGGTACCAGATTGCTTGGCGCAAAAGCGGCTTGTTCTACGTCCTGGAAATAGTTTTCCGGATTACGGTTGAGTTCGAATTCACCTACTTCAATTAGTGGATAATCACCTTTCGGCCAGACTTTGGTCAGGTCAAACGGATGATAAGGCACTTTCTCGGCATCTGTTTCAGGCATGATCTGAACGTACATTTTCCATTTCGGATAATCGCCACGTTCAATCGCATCAAACAGGTCGGTTTGACTGCTTTCACGGTCTTTAGCAATCAACTCTGCTGCCTCAGCATCAGTCAGATTCTTGATACCTTGCTGGGTACGCATATGGAATTTTACCCAAAAGCGTTCATTTTGGGCATTGATAAAACTGTAGGTATGACTGCCGAAACCGTGCATATGACGGTAACCAGCCGGAATCCCACGATCGGACATTACGATGGTAACTTGATGTAGTGCTTCCGGCAATAAAGTCCAGAAATCCCAGTTATTGGTGGCGCTACGTTTATTGGTTTTCGGATCACGTTTTACTGCTTTGTTTAAGTCAGGAAATTTACGTGGATCACGCAGGAAGAATACCGGTGTATTGTTACCGACTAGGTCCCAGTTCCCTTCTTCGGTATAGAATTTCAGGGCAAAACCACGAATGTCACGTTCTGCATCAGCTGCACCGCGTTCACCGGCGACGGTCGAAAAACGGGCAAAGAGTTCGGTTTTTTTACCGACTTCCGAGAAAATTTTTGCACGGGTATATTCAGTAATGTCATTGGTTACGGTAAAGGTACCAAATGCACCTGAACCTTTTGCGTGCATACGGCGCTCAGGAATCACTTCACGAACAAAGTTAGCCAGTTTTTCATTCAGCCATAAATCTTGGGCCAGCAATGGGCCACGGCTACCTGCCGTCATACTGTTCTGGTTGTCGACTACAGGTGCGCCAGCTTCAGTAGTCAGATGGGTGACAGGGCACTTTTTCATATCTTGGCTCATATTTCTCTCCAAGCGTTGAGAATTTTATTCGTTATTCCAGCATTCAAAAAAATCATCTATAAGCGCAGGAATAACATTAGGGGCTTTATTTCCAACAGATTTTTAATTAAGTGAGTTGTTGAATTGGGTGTTTTGGCAATAAGTTTGGTTTTTCTGTAACTTCAGAAAATACTGCCTAAATGAATAAAAATTAAGTCATTGAAAATAAATAATCTAATTTGAACATAAGATATTTCTAGAAATGTGACAATGTTAAAATATGCAAATTTTTCACTCAGTTTAAAATGATTAAGTAAGAAAATCAGAATTTAAGATGTCTTCTCTAAGTCAGAAAAACATTTCAATATTTCTTTTATTTTTTTATAAATTATTGCGTAAGCCATTAATTATATAAATATTTTTAAAATAGCTAGATTTGAAATTAAAATATAAAGATTAAACAGGCAGCTAAAACATTATTATCTTGCTCACAATTTTCTGATTTTTACAGCAAGAATATCTACCAAATTATCTATTTTCTGGAAAATATTTAAGTTCTGATCTGCTTGAAAATTGGCCAGTCGCCCCTATAATTATTTCACATCCCGAGCGGATCATTTCCTTAGCCCAAATTAAACAGAGAGCAAGATGGCAAAGAAAAAAACTGTAGAGGCAGTCATGCCAAACTTCGTGGCCAAACATATGCATGAAGTCAATAAAAGCCAGGTTTTTGTAGACCGGAAGAAAAATGCAAAACGTGGTTATACCAAACACAAACAAGGGCGATATCAACAAGATGATCGCCCTTTTTTATGGGCAGCTTAGGGCGGCCAGGAAGACGTAGATCTGCTTTGGACAGGAGCTGACTTTAAGGGATTCTGGAGGGTATAGTGAAAAGATGAATTTCTTTTCGAAGAATGCGGTGAAGTCCGCCGGGTGGTTGAAGAAGCTTGTTCGGGAAACATATTTTGAAAAAAACGGGGCAGGG
Organism: Acinetobacter sp. YH12233; assembly: GCF_013417725.1. Lineage (NCBI taxonomy): Bacteria > Pseudomonadati > Pseudomonadota > Gammaproteobacteria > Moraxellales > Moraxellaceae > Acinetobacter > Acinetobacter sp. YH12233. The sequence goes on along the minus strand of NZ_VPDK01000015.1, from coordinate 15,380 downwards.
TCGCAGAACTCGAAGATCTATTTGGATCAGCATCAGCCATAGGCCGGGTCTGTTGAAAACTGGCAAATTTTCCTAGCTGTTGCCGATACAGTTTTGCCGCAATGACCGATGGATCATTCTTGCCTAAACGCCGTTGCTGGGTACGAGAAATTTCAATTCCCCATAAGGGACAGGCTTTAGGACGTTCACTTTCACGGATATACTGGTGACTGGTATTTGTATTATTACGACCACCAGAAGATGTATATCTGGATTTTTGCGAACGTAAGGCCGGTGCAACAATAATAAAATAAAACGCTGCAGCCAGCATAAGCAGGATAAGCACAAATTCCATAAGTACCTCGACTGATGCAGAGGAACATGGAAAAGTTCCTCCTTAAGCGCTGACCATACGGGTGGTGGATTTCACCATATCTCCTAAACCATGTGTTCTAAAATAATGCTCCATCCAGCTTTTTACCATGAGTGGATTGTCCAGTTTTAGTACATGTTTGAGTAATTCCTGTGCATCAGGCATCGGTACATGACAAATCGTTTTTCGGACTCTCAAAATATTGCTAGAACTCATGGACAGGGTATTGAATCCCATGGCCATTAATAGTACGGCCGATAGAGGATCACCGGCCATTTCACCACAGATACTGATCGGTTTGTTATTACGGTGACAATCCTCTACCAGACGGGTCAGGGCACGCAGGATCGCTGGATGTAAGTGTGAATAGACATTGGCCACACGTGGATTATTCCGGTCTACGGCAAGTAAATATTGAGTCAAATCGTTAGACCCGACCGAAAAGAAATCGACCAGTTCAGAAAATTCATCAATCTGATGCAGTACGCTTGGTACTTCCACCATAATCCCGATTTGTGGCTTAGTAATCTTCACCTGTTCTTCTTCCTGAACGGCATGATGATCACGCTCTAATAGATACAGCGCTTCTTCAACTTCACTGACACTGGTCACCATCGGCAGTAGGATATGCAGATTGTTCAGGCCAATACTGGCTTTTAGCATGGCGCGAATCTGTGAAGAAAAGATTTCAGGATGATCCAGCGTGAAACGAATTCCGCGCCAGCCCAATGCTGAATTTTCTTCCTCAATCGAGAAATATGGCAGGTCTTTATCTGCACCAATATCCAGCGTTCGCATGACTACCGGTTTATTGGCAAAGTGACTCAGTTGCTGCCGGTAAATGGCTCGCTGTTCCTCTTCGCCCGGGAAGCGGTCACGTAGCATGAACGGGATTTCCGAACGGTATAGGCCAACACCTTTGGCACCACGCTGTACACCACGAACCACATCAATCATCAGGCCGGTATTTACAAACAGACGTACAGCGGTACCATCTGGCGTAATTGCATCTTTGGTCTCGTATTGACGTAGATCTTTGGCAATCTGTTCTTCTTCTTTCTGAATTTCTTTATAGCGGGTACGCAGACGACGTGGTGGATTGATAAAGATACGGCCCTGATGCGCATCGACAATCATCTCGACGTCATCCAGGGTATTGATTGGCAGTTCAGTCACACCCACGACAGTCGGAATACCGAGTGCGCGTGCCACAATCACCATGTGCGAATTCATGGCACCTTCAGTGGTGACAATCGCGGCAATCTTATCGACAGGTAACTCCACCAGCGCAGCCGTTGAAATTTCTTCACCAATCAGGATACTTTCATCTGTCAGTTCGCGATGGCTTTCATCGGCTTCCTGCAACTTGGCCAGAATACGACGTCCCAGATCTTTTAGATCAGCGACACGTTCACGCAGGTAATCATCCTCCATCTGGGCAAACTGCGCCACATGGTTATCAATCACGATGCGAACCGCACCTTGTGCCCAGTGACCATCACGAATCAGTGCTTTAATCTCCGATGGTAGGGTATTTTCATCCAGCATACGCAGGAACACACTGAACAAAGCACGTTCTTCGGCCATCAGCGCATCCTGCATCTTGTCATCCAGGAACTGAATTTCTTCACGTACCGAATTTAAGGCATTATCCAGCAAAGCCAGTTCTTCGCTAATATCATCCGCTTCACGATCCGGAACAGCGCCCAGATCTGCAGGTGGATAAAGCACAATGGCACGGCCGAGTGCAATACCGCCAGAACCCGATACGCCCTGGAAGGTTTTATATGCCGGTAAATTATTTGGCTTGCGGAATACATCAATATTGCCGACTGCATGGGCGTGAGCGATTACGCCCGAAAGCTGGGCACATAGCGTAACCAGGAACGATTCAGCCGCTTCACTAAAATCCTGGGATTCTTTATTTTGGACCACCAGTACGCCCATGACCTTACGGCGGTACATGACCGGAACGCCCAGAAAGGAATTATAAATTTCTTCGCCCGTTTCCGGTAAATACAGGAAACGATCATGCTTAGGGGCATTGTCGAGGTTAACGATTTCCTCACGCTGACCCACCAGACCAACCAGACCTTCACCGGTATGTAGAGACACATGACCGACAGCTTCAGGCTTCAGGCCTTTAGATGCCATCAACAGATAGCGCTGGTTGCGTTCATCGAGCAGATAAATGGAGCAGACATCCACATGCATGGCCTCAGCGACCTGATTGACCATAATATCGAGTGATTCATGCAAACTGGTAGACGCATTAATCTCTTGGACAATGCGTCTCAGGGTATCCAGTTGCATATTCGACATGGGAGCTGCTCCGTATTTTTTTAGAAGTCCGGTAATTTAGTTTATTTATAACAATAGCCGAGCAAAAAATCTGCACATGCACGCGATTTTTTTAAGGTTTTTGTTGTGGTAATTGCTGACAGAGTTCAATCATGGCCTTGCGATAAACATCGCGTTTAAAATTCACCACTTGGCCTAATGGATACCAGTAACTGACCCATTGCCATTGATCAAATTCGGGCGGATCGGACAGATCAAGTTGAATGTTCTGTACGGGCGCCGTCAGTTTGAGTAAAAACCACTTCTGTTTTTGACCGATACATACCGGATCTGAATCCGTGCGAATGTATCGATACGGCAAACGATAACGCAACCATCCTTTGGTCTGCGCGATAATCTGGACGTGTTCAGGCAGTAAGCCAACTTCTTCTCTCAGCTCACGATAAAGTGCCTGCTCAGGGGTTTCTCCATATTGGATACCTCCTTGTGGAAATTGCCATGCATTATGACCAATGCGTTTTGCCCATAAAACCTGTCCAGCATCGTTTGCCAAAATGATCCCGACATTCGGTCGGAAACCTTCTGAGTCGATCATTTGGCTACCTAAAATTGTTTAATTTATGCCTTTGCTTTCGGGGAATATTATTTCTTTATCCAACTCGAAAAAAAGCAAAGTTTAAAAATGTTAAAATTGCTATGATCTTAACGAATTTCTATCGACTAGCGGAGATAGATTTACAATTTTTTTCTTAAATTTCAGTTTTTACGAGTATTTTCATGAAATTGGCGCTATTTGATCTCGATCACACCCTGTTAAACACCGATTCGGATCATTCCTGGGGGGAATTCCTGGTCAATGAAGGCCTGGTGGATCCTGTTCATCACCGCGCCATGAATGACAAGTTCTATGAGGACTATAAAAAGGGTCAACTGGATCCTTATGCCTATAATGAATTTGTATTCCAGTTTTTGACCCAACATGACCATGATTATCTGACCGAATTACATCAACTGTTCATGCAAAAAGTCATTCGCCCCCAGATGCGTCCGGAAGGTTTTAAAGCGATTCAGCGCCATAAAGATGCAGGGCATGAAATTGTAGGCATTACTGCAACTTCGGACTTTATTACTGCACCGATCTTCCGTGAGTTTGGGATTACTGAAATTATTGCCACCAATGCTGAAGTCATTGACGGTAAATATACCGGTAAGGTGACCAATATCGCCTGCTATCAGCAAGGCAAATTGACCCGTCTGAATCAATGGTTGGCTGGTCGTGGCGTGACTGAGTCTTGGGCCTATTCAGATTCAATCAATGACCGTTTTCTGCTGGAATATGCCGATCATGCCATTGCCGTAAATCCGGATGAGCGTCTGGAAGCACTGGCCAAAGAACAGGGCTGGGAAATTCAGGACTGGTCGATTTAAGCAATTCTTTTGATTTAATCAGGCACAACTTCGGTTGTGCTTTTTTATAAGCAGAATAGGGTACTTTTTGACATGCCCGTTGCTGAATAAACATGCTATGCTCAGAATAAATAAAGCAAGTCGACAATAACGATAGCAAGCGCTGAGGTAATGAAAATGACCCAAGTTAGACCGCGTATGACTCATCTATTTGCACAGTTAGGTCTGGATTCGAGTGCAGAAGGGATTGCCAAATTTATTCATGAGCATCAATTACCCAAAGATGTAAACCTGATGGAGGCGCCGTATTGGTCAGATGCACAGCGCCAGTTCCTGGCTGAAAAAATTGCTTCAGATGGAGAATGGGCCATTGTGGTGGATCAGCTCAATGAATCTCTGCATGAGGATGCCACTAGCGGAATTGAGTAGTGAACAAAAAGCCAATCAACTGATTGGCTTTTTCATTTTGGAATTATCGTACCCTTTTCCATAAAGTTATTTGGGACAGGGTATGTTGATATTTACGCGCTGTTTCTCGGATCACAAAAGGCACATCCACAGGTTCGTCCAGCATTTCAAAATGTGGACTTAGCAAAGCTTTGATACCCTCTAAGGTACTCAGGTTTTCTCCCGCCTGCTTAAATCCGCCGATCCATTCACTGCGTGCTGTATGTTCTTCCAGCCAGGTATAAGGCGAGGCTAGCATCAGGATTCCGCCCATATTCAGCCGATTATGAATCTCACTTAGAAAAGCTTTAGGATGATGCAGACGATCAATCAGGTTGGCTGCCAGAATAAAATCATAATCTTTAAACTGCGGTTTCAGGTTGCAGGCATCGGCCTGATAAAACTCGACCTTATTGGCAACCTGTTTAAGTTCAAGTTCTGCCAGTGAGCAGGATTTATATTCCACCAGTTCACCCTCAACAGGAATGCTATAGCGCAGGGTCTCTCCTTGCGCCAGCACCACACCTTGCTGAATAAAACGGGCTGAAAAATCTAGACCGGTGACCTGATCAAAATCTTGGGCCAGTTCAAAGCTGGCGCGTCCGGTTGCACACCCGATATCCAGCGCTTTATGACACGGAATGTTTTGAAAATAGGGACGGGCCAGTTGAATGAGGCTTTGGGCAAAGTTTGGAACAGCAAAATATTCTGCTCCATACTGGAATTCCAGATATTGGGAAATCAGCTGATCACTTTCATATTGAGAGTGAAACTGCGGTGATGTCTCTTCCGCGGCAACATAACGAAAACCGGCATGCTGGAAAAAATGTCGCCGGAACGCATAGCGTGAACTGTGCAGGGCTTCATTGCCAGCTGAAATCCAGGAACCGCCTTTAATCAGATGATGTTGGCCATCGAAGGTCGGGGTACTAAAATCATCGTAGAAGGGATGGACTTGAAAGCCTTCGAAAGGATAAATCGGGGTCTCGGTCCATTGCCAGACATTGCCCTGAACATCATAAAAATCGCCATGCTGAAAATGATCCACCGGAAAAGAGTTAGGGCCATATTTTAATTCAATATTGGCTTGCTCAGGACTTGGTAATTTTGGATCCAGTCCTGAAACTGCATACAATCGATACCATTCATCCTCAGTGGGCAGACGAATGGATTCTCCGGTCTGTGTTGATTTCCAGTTACAGAAAGCTTTGGCTTCATGATAATTCACTTCGACTGGCCAGTCCCAAGGCATTGGAACTTCTTCCAGCATCAGTCTTAAGGACCAACCCAGTTCCGTTTTGACCCAGAAGGTAGGATGTGTGGCTTGAGAAAATGCTAACCATTGCTGGCCCTCTTCAGTCCAGTAGTCAGCTGTTTGATAACCTTCTGCTTCAACAAAGGCTAAAAACTCCTGATTGGACACCAGATATTTAGAGGCTTCGAATTCTGCAATTTCGGCATGATGGTGGCCGTATTCATTGTCCCAGCCATAAAAAGCATGTTCGAAATTTTTATGTAAATTGACCTGACCTGCCGGTACCTTTACCAGACTATTTTCAGGCGCAATACCGGTAATGACATTGGCACGCCACTGCGGATGATTCTGTACATAACGTAACTGATGCTGGCGAATTAAAACTGAAGAGGTTTCCAGATGAATTCGTTCATGCTCAATGCCCATGATGATGGTCCACCAGGGATTGTGCCAGTTCAATGGAAGTTGTAGCGGCGCATGTTCTATCACTTTCAAGACCAGGGCACGCACCTGATGCCGGTAATCACGTACCGCCTGAATGCTAGGCCAGTGATAGTTCTGTTCATCCAGATCATCCCAGCTCATTTCATCTACACCAATCGCGAAGATACTTTCCAGATGCGGATTTAAACGTTCCGGGATCAGTTGAGCCAGCAACAGCTTATTGATAAAAAAAGTGGCAGTATGACCAAAATAAAAGATCAGTGGATGACGTAAGGCAATCGGTTTGTCATAAAAGGCTTCTTCATTTTTCAGACAGTCAAACAGTTGCTCATAGGTGTCAAAGGTATTTAGAAAATAATCACGTAATACGGCACGCGCTGTCGGTTCATCTTCAAAATCAAGGTTGGGAGTCGGGTGTAGCGTTGGTTTAAGCGGTTTCCATAAACCCATTTCTTCGAGCAGGTCATGAGAAGAAGATAATAAAGTTTTGGAATCAGAAGATTTGATCTGCATTCTGTGCTTCCTTGAATACGTTTTAATTTTTCATCTTCAGGAAAATGAATTTGATACTTTTAAAAGTACTTGAAAGGAAGCAACTGATGCGATGTATTTAGGTAACAAAATGCTGCATCGATATCGATGCAGCAGAGAAATGTGAAAATTAATTTTAAATTGATGGGCCTTGCATCAGTTGAACCAATGCTTCAGCCGCCTTCGATTGAGTACGACCCGGATGCCAGACCATACCGAGCTGACGGTTCATTTCCAGATTCAGATCCAGTTCTTGCAGGTCATGGTTGACCAGGGTTTTGGGCAAGACTGACCAGCCTAAACCAATCGAAACCAGCATCCGGATGGATTCAAGCGGGTTATTGCTCATGGTCGTTTTCGGCTTGATGCCCTGCTTTTCAAACTCGGCCATCGTAATCTGCGTAGTATAGGTCTGCGCAGAAGGCAGCAGGCTTGGGTAATTCACCAGATCTTCAAGAGACAGGTTTTTTTGCTGAGCCAGTGGATGGAATGGTGCGACCACAAAAACCAGAGGATCATTCCAGATAGTGACATATTTTAGGCGTTCATCACCATGCGGTGGCAGAGTAAGGAAAGCCAGTTCCAGATCACCGGCAATGACCTGTTCATGCGCCTGTTCAGAATCTACAAAATGTACATCTAGCGTCACATTTGGATATTGCTGTACATATTCACGCAGATGGCTCGGTAAATGATGCAGGCCAATATGATGGCTGGTGCCAATTTTCAGTTTGCCTTGGACCTGACCTTGTTCATGACTCAGGGTGTAGTGAATATCACCCAACTCGTTCAGCCAGTTTTTTACCTTAGGCAGCAGGGAATGTGCCGCATGAGTGGCCTGAACACCACGGCCCGCAGATTCAAATAATTTCACCCCAAAATATTCTTCCAGACTGTGAATACGTTTGGTCACAGCCGGTTGGGTAATAAAAAGCTGATCTGCAGCCAAAGAAATCGAACCTGTTTCCATGACTTTTACAAAGGCTTCAAAAGCTGCGAGATTCATCTTGATCACCTATAAAGTTTTTTTATGCTTAAGTTTATTATTGTAATAATTTAAGAATAAATCAAAGTAAAAATATAGAACTATTGGTTTAATGTTGAATTAATACACATTTTTAAATGTTTTATTTTATGTCATAAAAAAAGCCACCGAGGGTAGGTGGCTCAAAGAGGAAGATCGACAAAAAATTATGCGGTGATTTCCTCATCCTGTTGCTGGCTTTTTGCTTCCCAGATTTTCTCGTGGAAGAAGAAAGCAACTGCCTGTACAGTCGGTTCTAATAAACTCAAGGCAATCGCCATGGTTAAACTGCCTGTGACAAAATAGCCCACTAACATCGCGACAGTGATGTGCATGATGTAATAGCTAAATGTCTTTTTGAACATGCGCTGATTGTTGTCTACGAAACGTTGAATATGTGCCATGTGGATCTTCCTCAAAACAAATGATCTGTGCCGATGAGGAAATAATAATAATTCTCATTTAATTTGTAAAAACGAATATTTTTAATAAAACGATCGGAAAATTAGATTTATAAAAAGAGAGCTAAACCATGATTTAATTTAAGTTTTAAAAGATTCCAAAAAGTTTTTTAACTAATAAAAATGATAAATTAGATTTATGTGAATGCAGCGATATAATCAAAATTAGCGAAAGAATTTACCCAGTCCAGTGGAGCACATCGACATGGCAGGCGAGACCCAAACAGCAAAAACATTATACGATAAGTTATGGGATGACCATTTAGTAAAACAACGAGATGATGGTTCAGCTCTACTTTATATCGACCGTCATTTATTGCATGAAGTGACTTCGCCACAAGCCTTTGAAGGCTTGCAACTTGCTGGCCGTAAGCCATGGCGTTTAAGTGCCAATATTGCGACACCTGACCATAACGTACCGACCTCTAAAAAAGAGCGTGAGCAGGGCGTGGCTGGGATTGAAGATGATACTTCACGTATCCAGGTACAAACCCTGGATGATAACTGTAAGACGTTCGATATTGTTGAATTTGATATTAACGATATTCGTCAAGGCATCGCGCACGTTGTTGGTCCTGAGCAAGGCTTAACCTTGCCAAGTATGACCGTTGTATGTGGTGACTCACATACTGCAACACATGGTGCATTTGGCTGCTTGGCACACGGGATTGGAACATCAGAAGTTGAACATGTATTGGCAACCCAATGCCTGGTTCAGAAGAAAATGAAAAATATGTTGGTACGCGTTGACGGTAAATTGGGTCAGGGCGTAACACCGAAAGATGTGGTTTTAGCCATTATTGGTAAAATCGGAACTGCGGGCGGTACAGGTCACGCGATTGAATTTGGTGGTCAGGTGTTCCGTGACATGTCGATTGAAGGCCGTATGACCGTGTGTAACATGGCAATCGAAGCGGGTGCACGTGTCGGTATGGTCGCAGTCGATGAAAAAACCATTGAGTATGTTAAAGACCGTCCATATGCACCGAAAGGCGAGCAATGGGATCAGGCGGTTGCGTACTGGAATACTTTGCACTCCGACGAAGGTGCTCACTTCGATACAGTTGTAGTGTTACAAGGTGAAGAGATTGAACCGCAAGTGTCTTGGGGGACTTCTCCTGAGATGGTGATTCCGGTGTCTCAAGCGGTTCCAACTTTGGAACAGGCCAAAGATGATGTACAGCGCAATGACTGGAACCGTGCTTATCAATATATGGGCTTAACTGCAGGTCAGCCTTTAGCAGATATTCAGTTAGACCGTGTATTCATCGGTTCTTGCACCAACTCACGTATCGAAGATATTCGTGCTGCGGCTGAAGTAATCAAAGGCCGTAAAGTGGCTTCTAGCATTAAGCAGGCCATGGTCGTTCCGGGTTCGGGTTTAGTGAAACAGCAGGCAGAATCTGAAGGTTTGGACAAAGTCTTTATCGAAGCTGGTTTTGAATGGCGTGAACCAGGCTGTTCTATGTGCTTGGCAATGAATGCTGACAAGTTGCAGCCAGGCGAACATTGTGCCTCAACTTCAAACCGTAACTTTGAAGGTCGTCAGGGTAATGGCGGTCGTACCCACTTGGTGAGTCCAGCCATGGCGGCGGCGGCAGCGATTGCCGGTCACTTTGTTGATGTCCGTTCATTTTAATTGGTACGCAGGAGCAGAAATATGAAAGCTTATACCGTTGAACAAGGTATTGTTGCACCCTTAGACCGTGCCAATGTCGATACAGATTTAATTATTCCAAAACAGTTTTTGAAATCGATCAAACGTACCGGTTTCGGTGAAAACCTGTTTGATGAATTGCGTTATTTGGATGAAGGTTATCCGGGTCAGGATAACTCGGTTCGTCCGATTAACCCGGACTTCGTGTTAAACCAGCCACGTTATCAAGGTGCATCGATTTTAATTTCTCGTGCTAACTTTGGTTGCGGTTCAAGCCGTGAGCATGCGCCGTGGGCATTGAATGAATACGGTTTCCGTACTGTGATTGCACCAAGCTTTGCTGATATTTTCTTTAATAACTGTTTTAAAAATGGCATGTTGCCGGTGATCTTGCCGGAAGAAACGGTTGATCGGTTATTTAAGGAATGTGCAGCAGCTGAAGGTTATCAGTTAACGATTGATCTGGAAGCGCAGGAAGTTCGTACACCAAATGGCGAAAGTTTCAAGTTTGAAGTGGACCCATTCCGTAAGCATTGTTTGTTAAATGGTTTGGATGATATTGGCTTAACTTTGCAGGCAGCAGATGATATTCGTGCCTACGAAGAAAAAACCAAACAATCACGCCCATGGGTATTTGCTGAAATTCATTCATAAAACAGCAAAAATTGTCATGGCATGACTGCGAAGGCCTTGCTAATATCAGAAGATTATTAATTTTTTTTGATAGGTTAATACAGACATCATGGCAACGTATTGGAAACAGTGGCTTGCTCTAAGTGCAGTATCAGTGCTGATGACCGCGTGTCAGAGCATTGATACCTTCAAACTTAAACATGCCAAAGAAGATGCAGAAAGCAAATCCAATGCCTTGATTTATTGTGCAGGCACACCGGATTGTCAGTTTGAACGTTTAAATCGGACCATGATTGTGGATGAGTCCACCAAGCGAATCAGCCCAGAAGCGCTGGATCAGCGTCTGGTTCGTCTGCAGGCCAAAAACCTGAAACAGGATAATCCGATTTATTTATCTGTGCCGGAAGGGCAGCATGAACTGGTGGTGCGTTTCTATCCGATTAGCAAGGATAAGGCTGAGACCTTGCATCTGTTCCAGCAGTTTAAGGCGAATAAACGCTATACCCTGAAAATGTTCCGTGACCGAAATGCACGTAGCACCAGTTTATTAAATGCCTCTGCACCTGATCCATTGTGTGTGGACCTGTTGCAAGAGCAGAAAGTGATTCGTCGTTTTTGCAAACCTTATAATGTCATCAATGGCATTGCAGAGTTTGTAGAAAAAAAAATTTAACCTAGTCAGGTGGATGCCTGACCTTATAAATGGAAAAGCTCATGTCTAAACAAATTTTGATTTTAGCTGGTGACGGTATTGGCCCTGAGATTGTAAAAGCCGCAGAACAGGTGCTTACACGAGTTAATGAAAAATTCAATCTGGGTTTAACATGGGAACAAGGTCTGTTGGGCGGTGCTGCGATTGATGCACACGGTTCACCTTATCCAGACGTAACGTCTGAACAGGCGAAAAAAGCAGACGCGATTCTGCTCGGTGCTGTAGGCGGTCCAAAGTGGGATACGATTGAGCGTTCAATCCGTCCAGAACGTGGCCTGTTAAAACTACGTAGTGAATTGAATCTGTTTGCGAACTTGCGTCCAGCAATTCTTTATCCACAATTGGCTGATGCCTCTAGCTTGAAACCGGAAATCGTCTCTGGTCTGGATATTCTGATCGTACGTGAATTGACTGGTGGTATTTACTTCGGTCAGCCACGCGGGATCCGTGAACTGGAAAATGGCGAAAAACAAGGTTTCAACACTGACGTTTATGCAGAATCTGAAATCAAACGTATTGCCAAGGTTGCGTTCGAACTTGCTGGTCTGCGTGGCGGTAAAGTATGTTCAGTTGATAAAGCCAACGTGCTTGAAGTGACTGAGCTTTGGAAACAAACCGTGACTGCACTGAAAGAAGAGCAATATCCGGACATTAACCTGTCTCATATGTATGTAGACAATGCTGCGATGCAGTTAGTACGTGCGCCTAAACAGTTTGACGTGATCGTAACGTCTAACCTGTTCGGTGACATCCTGTCTGATGAAGCTGCAATGCTGACTGGTTCAATCGGTATGTTGCCATCAGCTTCATTGGATGAAAATGGTAAAGGGATGTACGAACCTTGCCATGGTTCTGCACCAGACATCGCAGGTCAAAACCTGGCAAACCCATTGGCAACCATTCTGTCTGTAGCCATGATGCTGCGTTATACCTTCCGTGAAGAAGCAGCCGCTAAAGCGATTGAAGATGCAGTAGGGAATGTTTTAGACCAAGGTCTGCGTACTGCTGACATCATGTCTGAAGGCATGACTAAAGTGGGTACAGTGGAAATGGGTCAGGCAGTGGTAACTGCATTGAACTAAGTTACACATTAGTTCCACGTAAAAAACGCAGCCTTGAGCTGCGTTTTTTACGACTGATTTTGATTAACAGGTTCGACCCGAAAGGCTGACAGAAGTTGCAATATTGTCTTTGAGCAAAAAGATAATCTTGCATTGCAAATTCACATCATAACCTGATGCAGGACTCACAGTGACTGGAACCGGAACTGTGCCTGTACCTGCTGCCGGAAACTGGGCAATTGGTAAGGGAACGGTCACAGGACGTTCTACGACATAGCTGAGCTGTTGGGAGCTGAGCTCAGGCTCACTGATTTGCTGATAACCCAAACGTTTCAGATCTAAATTGCGATCAATATACTGGCTGCTCTGGCCAATAAATTGCTGTAAATAAGTTTCACGGTCAGTCTGGCTGATCGTGGGTGTTTGTGCACACCCTGACAGACCGAGCAACAGGATGCTCAAGCCCAATACCAGAGAAGTACCTTTGCTTAACAACATCACATCACTCCTACTCAAGGAACGCTTAAAAACAGTGTAGTAGCAAAGTGTGAGAGGAACTGTTGTAATTTATTATTAGGCAAGACAGGATCAATCAGGCAGTTAGCTGTAGCTGTCAAATTCAAGACAACTTAGAACGCTCTTATATCCACTTTAAAATGAATAAAACGCAAAAATAAGTCTTAACAGGCACGTCCGCTATATTGCACGGATTGAGCAATCCCTTGTTCTAGTTGAAAATGAATCTGGCAGGGCATTTTAACCTGATAACCCGGGCCGGGTGCAGTTGCGAGTCGTACAGGGGCACCTATACTGACACTTTGCTGAATGGCCGGTGTTCCCAGCGGAAGTTCAATGGTGCGAAGTACGGTATAACTCAGACGTTTTTCCGTTTGTACAGGTGCTTTTGAGGTCTTAAAACCGAGTGCAGTTAAATCCAGATCCTTGCGAATCGACTCTGCAGATTGGCCGATATATTGCTATAACTGCTGATCTATTTGTCGTAATTTTGTCGAATTGGTAGTGGCGCAGGCAGTCAGGCTGATTCCTAGGATCAGAGAAAGCAAGATTTTTTGCATGAATGATTCACTGTTTTTATTAGAGGAAAAATAGAAATTATTATCTTCGAATGCAGTATAGGGAATGTGCAGGGGAATTGATATAAAAGAAAAGACAATAAAAAAGCCACTGGATGAGTGGCTTTTGCTTCCGCTAAAACTTAGCGCGCACGGTATGTGATACGACCCTTAGTCAAATCATAAGGAGTCATTTCGACCTTCACGCTATCGCCAGTCAAAATACGAATATAGTGTTTACGCATTTTACCAGAAATATGGGCAATTACTTCGTGACCGTTTTCTAAACGTACACGGAACATAGTATTAGGAAGCGTCTCGGTGACAACGCCTTCGAACTCGATGAGTTCCTCTTTATTGGCCATAGCCTACCTGAATGAATAAATTGGAAAGGCGCAAATTATAGTCAATTTTTTCGCAAAACACAAGGTGTAACGGGCGTTAGACTGATCATCTGTCAGTAAAATAAGCGAAGTGTGAGTTTAAACTTTTTAACTAAAAAGCGTATGGTATCTGTTGTCAGTTTGGTCAATCACAGTTAATCTAATTTCAATCTTTTTAAGTATAAATGAAGTACATACAAGGAAGGTTTTTGAGTGAGTCAGCTAACGGATGCATCAGTCGTATTGCGTTTAGGCTATCAAGCGATTCGTCGTGCAGGTTTGCCAACAGAAGAACTTCTGACAAAAGCAGGAGTCGCTTTAAATCAGGTGGAGACCAATGACCGTACTCCGCTCAGTGCTCAGTATGCCTTCTGGGTTGCCGCAGAAGAGGTCAGTAAGGACCCGGATATCGGATTGCATCTGGGTGAACATTTGCCGCTCTATCGCGGACAGGTGATCGAGCATCTGTTTATTTCATCAGAGAATTTTGGTGAAGGCTTGAAACGTGCACTGGCTTATCAGCGTCTGATCAGTGATGCCTTTCATGCCAAGCTGGTGGTCGAAGACGATCGCTGCTATCTGACCAATGGTGAACAGCCTTTTGCTGAAAGTCTGGTCAATCGTCACTTTACCGAATGTGCGATGTCGGGTGTGCTGCGTTTCTTTAAATTTATTACTGAAGGCCGCTTTGAACCGATCTATATCGATTTCAATTTTTCCAAAGGCGCGGCAGATGAAGAATATTTCCGGGTTTATGAATGTCCGGTAAGTCTGGGACAGAAAGAAACCCGTTTGTATTTTGATCCAAGCATTCTTGATTTCCCGCTTTGGCAGGCAGAACCGGAACTGTTGCAGCTACATGAACAGCTGGCAATTGAAAAATTACAGGAACTGGCTCGTTACGATTTAGTCGGGGAAGTACGTCGTGCAATCGGTTCTACTTTAGAAAGTGGTGAAACGACTTTGGAAACTGTAGCCGCTCAACTGAATATTACCCCACGCCGTTTACGTACCCAGCTCAGTGAGGCTAATACCAGTTTCCAGCAGATTCTGTCTGATTATCGCTGTCGTCTGGCTAAACGTCTATTGGCGAGTACCAATGAAAGTGTGGAGCGGATTGTTTATCTGACTGGATTCTCGGAGCCAAGTACTTTTTACCGTGCGTTTAAACGCTGGACCAATGAAACACCGGTTGAATATCGAAAGCGGAAACAGCGTTAATCTTTAAAATCTAAAATCCTCCCCCAACCCCTCCTTTAATAAAGGAGAGGAGTTCCCACTGCTGTCCCATAGTTTGCTTTAAATAAAAAAACCTGAGTCCTAACAGTTAAAATATGAGTGCAAACAAACACTTTAACGACCAGGATTCAGGTTTTGTCACATCAGAATACCGTATTTCATGAGCTAATTAAACCTGTTGTGCGACAGGATTTTGAACAACTTGCTAAAGTACACCATGTTGGACAGAAATTTAGAGCGGCTTCCCGGTGGGATCAGTTTATTGCCATATTGATGTCTCAATTCTCTTGTAGGCAAAGTCTGAGAGATATTCAATCCAATTTGGAGTGCCAACAGGAAAAGCTAAGTCATCTCGGAGCAAAGTCTATTCCCCGAAGCACGCTGGCACGAATCAATGAGC